>DATBSM010000228.1:0-5685 GCA_036559785.1 Gemmatimonadales bacterium | reverse complement strand
CCAGCGGTGCCCTGAATCCGGAAGTCAAACATCAGGTCTCGCGGGTCATCCCCGTGCCGAAACGGTCGAGAGAATGCGGTCGATCTGGCGCCGGTGAACCAGGTCGTGGCCCCCCATGAGCTGCAGCAGAAAACCGGCGCTTTCCGCTCCTCGCTCCGCGTGCAGCCCCACGCGCTCCAGCTGGGATGGTGAAAGCCCTCTCAGGACGTGGAGGTTTGCTGCCCGCATGGCGCGCAGCTGGTTCAACGCCTGCTCGATCGGCACCTCGCGGTAGTGAAGCACCCCGGCCCAGCGATCCTGGTCGTAGCCCTGCAGGGGTGGTCTGTCCTCCGTCAGCATCATCTTCAGCCGGTAGCTGAACACGAGATCAGAGTCGGCGAGATGCTGGATCACCTCGATGACCGACCACTTCCCCGGGGCCTCAGGACGGCGAAGGGCAGAATCATCCAGGCCCCGAATCCGATCGGCCAGCCAGGGGAGCAACTGGTCGAGCACCTCGATGGGATCGCGCGGGCCGAGCACATCCAGTAGCGCCCGCACGTACGTCGTGGCGGTGGCGGCGGCCGCCGCGCCGGCAGGATTGGAAAAGGTCACCACCGCCTCCAGGTCACATGATCACCATGGCGTCGCCATAGGAGTAGAAGCGGTAGCGTTGGGCTACGGCGTACCGATACCCGGCCAGCGTAAGCTCGTGACCGGCAAAGGCACTCACCAACATCAGCAACGTTGAACGGGGAAGGTGAAAGTTGGTCACCAGCCGGTCCACCACTCGAAAGGTATATCCCGGCGTGATCATCAGGCGGGTCTCGGCCCGCCCCGTGGCGATGGTACCGCCTTCCAGAGCGGCGCTCTCGAGTGCGCGCGCTACGGTCGTGCCCACGGCCCACACCCGGCCCCCGTCCTCCCGAACCCGCTCCACCAGGGCGGCCAGGCGAGGAGGGATCTCATATGCCTCCGGATGCATCGCATGCCGGGACGGATCCTCTACCTCCACCGGCTTGAAGGTGCCGGGGCCGATCTCCAGATCGAGGCCCGCCACAACCACGCCGGCCTTGGAAAGGCCGTCGAGTAAGCCGGTCGTGAAATGAAGGCCCGCCGTTGGAGCAGCCACGCTGCCCTCGACGCGGGCGTAGACGGTCTGATAGCGCGACTCGTCGAGCTCGGTAGGAGGCCGGTTGATATAGGGCGGCAGTGGCAGCTGGCCGTACCGCTTGATAGCCTCTTCCGCGGTCACCCCAAGAAAGCGCACCAGCCGGTTTCCATCGGGTAGGACTTCCAGAGTCTCGACCCAGGCGTCTGGGGCGAGCTCGATCCGCTTGCCGGGCTGGAGTGCCGTCCCAGGCTTACCCATGGCGATCCAGGTATCCGCGGCTCCGGGGTGAATCAGGAGGACTTCCGCTGCCGCACCAGAGGATCGCTTGCCGAGCAGGCGAGCGTGGCGGACCTTGGTGGTGTTCAGAACCACGAGGTCGCCCGGAGGGATGAGGGAAGGCAGCTCGGTGAAGAGGGAGTCCACTAAAGCCGATGTCCCGACCGGGATCCGCTCGCCCAGCAGGCTTACCCGCCGGGGCAGGACTCCCACTCTAGCAACGTGTCGCCGGTCGTGCGGCCCCACCCGGCGGTCGTTTCGGAGCATGACCAGGAGTCTGCTTCCGGTCCGATCGGTCAACGGCTCCTGGGCGATGAGCTCGGGCGGAAGCTCGTATTCGAAGTCGGTCGTGCGGAGCAGGTCACGCGTCAAAGATTGTTGCCTGCCCTGGCGGGGGTGTGAGGCCGAAGCGACGGTAGGCGAGCGCAGTGGCACAGCGTCCGCGCTGGGTGCGTTCCAGGAATCCCTGCTGGATAAGGTACGGCTCGTAGACGTCCTGGAGCGTGCCGGCATCCTCACCGACCGCTACCGCCACGGTGCCGAGCCCGACCGGACCGCCGCCGAACTTCTCGATGATGGTGGTGAGGATCCGGGCATCCATATCGTCCAGGCCAAACTCGTCCACGTTGAGCCTGCCGAGCGCCGCATCGGCGACTGCTCCGGAGATTCGCCCATCCGCCTTGACCTCGGCGTAGTCGCGGACCCGGCGCAGCAGCCGGTTGGCGACCCGTGGTGTTCCCCGGCTGCGTCGCGCGATTTCCGCGGTCCCTTCCACCTCGACCGGCACACCAAGTATGGCGGCTGAGCGGGTCACGATGCGCTGGAGATCCTCCGCAGGGTAGAATCCCAGCCGTTCGACAATCCCGAAGCGCGCCCGCATCGGCGGCGTCAGGAGTCCAAACCGGGTGGTGGCGCCGATCAGGGTGAACTTCTCCAGCGTCATCGGGATGGTCTGGGCATTGGGGCCATCCCCGATCCGCACATCGATGCGGAAGTCCTCCATGGCGGAGTAGAGGAACTCCTCCAGGGCCGGCTTCATCCGGTGGATCTCGTCGATGAACAGCATATCGCCCGCTTTGAGCGACGTGAGCAGGCCGACGAGATCGCCCGGTTTCTCCAGCACGGGGCCTGACGTTGTGCGGAGCTGGACGCCCATTTCCCGCGCCATGAGCATCGCGAGGGTGGTCTTTCCCAACCCCGGCGGCCCGAAGAACAGCGTGTGGTCGAGCGTGTCCTGTCTGGCCCTGGCGGCATCGATCGCGATCTGCAGGGAAGCCTTGACCTGACTCTGGCCGACGAACTCATCCAGGCGAGACGGCCTGAGCGCCGCGTCTGCGGAGGTCTCCTCGGGGAGGGCTTCGGGGGTAGTTACCTGGAGTCGAGTCATGCTGGAAGGTAAGGGAAAGACGGGAAGGACGGGAAGGACGGGAAGGGCGGGAGGAAAAATACGGAGGTCATCCTGAGCGCAGCGAAGGATCTGACCGGCCCGTCACTTCTCAAGCCGGGCCTTCCACCGGACCGGGCGCGCGTCCGGCTCCACGATATGACGAGCATGGCAGGTGACGCACCGGTCATTCGTCTGCCGGGTGCTGAGCGCTATCAGCTTGCGGTTCGTGGCGCCGCAGCGGGTGCAGTTCCATTCGGCTGTGGTGGCGGCGGTGCTCATCGTTCCGTCCCTCCCCGTGTGGCGGCCAGCTGTTGAAGGGCGCGCCGGATGAGCTGTGGCGTCTCGACCGGAGTGCCTTCCGCGAGGGCAGACCGGACAGCATCGTCCGCCGCTGTCACGCCGTAGCCCAGGCCCATAAGTGCCTGCACTGCTTCCTCCGTTCCGGCAACGCGGGTGCCCGCCGGATCGACTACCACATCGCTGAATCGGTCCTGCAGCTCCAGCACCAGTCGCTCCGCCTTCTTGCGCCCGATGCCACTCACCGAGCTCAACGCCGCAAGGTCGCGCGCCAGGATGCTGCGGACGGTGCGCTCCGGGCCGAGCGACGACAGCAGGGCGAGGGCGAGCTTGGGACCAAAACCACTGGCTCCGAGAAGCCGCTGAAAGACCTGCCGTTCGATCGCGCTGTCGAAGCCGTACAGGGACCAACCGTCCTCCTTCACCACCAGCTCGGTGAAGAGGCTGACCCGGGCCCCTCGCTGCGGCAGGCGCACTGCTACCCCGACCGGCACGGTGACCAAGTAGCCCACTCCTCCATCCGTCTGCACGACGAGCGTCTCGCCATGACGCTCGGCGATGACGCCCGTGACGGTGGCGATCATCCCGTGCCCGCGATCTGACGGGCTAAGGCAATCCGATTCAACGCGATCAGCAGATGGGTGAGCGCAACCGCGACGCCATCCGCGGCATCGTCGGGGGTGGGCGGCGCCTTGAGCCGGAGCAACTGGGCCACCATGTACCCCACCTGAGGCTTCAACGCTGCGCCCCGGCCGACAATAGTCTTCTTGATCAGGGCAGGGGAGTACTCGGCAATCTCGACCCCGGCCATCTCTGCGGCCAGCAGTATCACCCCACGGGCATGGCTCAGCACCACCGCGGTACGCACATTCTTACCGTAAAACGCGCTCTCCACGGCGATTGCCTCAGGCGCGTGCCGGAAGATGAGCGCGGCAACCCCGTCGTGGAGGATCCTGAGTCGAGCTGGGAGTGGGTCTCGAGCCCCGGTCGTGAGCGTTCCGCACTCGACCAGCCGAGATTGCCGGGTCGGCCCGCTCTCCACAACGCCGTAGCCCATCACGGCTGTTCCGGGATCGATGCCGAGCACCTTCAAGGGTCCAGCCTCAGGCTTCCGCCTCGGCCAGCTGAGATGCGTCGATGTCGAAGTTGGAGGAAACCTTGGACACGTCTTCGAGCTCTTCCAGTACCTCCATCAACCTCAGGATGCGCTCGGCGTCCGCTCCTTCGACCCGCACGGTATTCCGCGGCACCATGGTGAGCTCCGCCGACTCGATCTGAAATCCCCGGCTCCGAAGCGCGTCCTGCACGGCGTGAAACATCGGTGGGGTGGTGGTCACGAGGTACTGGTCGCCCTCACGGGAGAAGTCCTCCGCGCCGCTGTCGAGGGTGGCCTCGAGCGTGCTGTCCTCGTCATGCCGCGCCGTGCCCAGATAGATCTGCCCTTTGCGGTCGAACATCCAGGCGACCGAGTTGGTGGCGCCGAGGTTTCCGCCGTTCCGGCTGAAGGCGTGGCGGATCTCCGCCACGGTGCGGTTCGGGTTGTCGGTGGTGGCCTCGATGAAGATGGCCGCTCCTCCGGGACCGTAACCTTCGTAGGTCAGCTCCTCGTAGACGCTGCCCTCGAGCTCGCCAGTTCCTTTCTTGATGCCGCGGTCGATGTTCTCGCCAGGCATGTTGACCGCTTTGGCTGCGTCAATCGCGGTACGCAAGCGCGGATTGCCGGCAGGGTCACCTCCGCCGCTCCGCGCGGCGACGGTGATCTCCCGAATCACCTTGGTCCAGGAGGAGGCGCGCTTGGCGTCGGTGATGGCCTTTTTGCGCTTGATCTGCTTCCATTTGCTATGGCCGGCCATGGCCGAGCTCCTTCAGCTAGGTGAGGTTTGCAGGGTGATGCGGGATTCTCTGCGGCCTGCGGAAACATAAGGGCCGCACCCGCTTGCGGCAACGCACCGGGCCAGCTAAGCTCACCGTCTATGCCCTCTATAAGACTTTCATTCAGCGTAGCTTGCGCCCTTCTCCTCGGGTGTAGTTCAGACTCTCCCCAGGCCAAGCCGCCGGACACGTTTGCGGTTTTCCCCAACCTCCCGCTGCCTCCGAATTCCAAGTTCGTGTCTCGTGCCGGAAGCGCGGACGCGCTCCAGCTCACCCTCTTCAGCTCCAGTAAAGCTGACGCGGTCACCGAGTACTATCGCAACCAGCTGAGCACGGGGAAGTGGCGGCTGGTGGGTGATGTAAAGACCCCGGATGGCTCGGTGGCACTTTACGCTGAACAGGACGGTCCCCCGTTGTGGGTGCGGATCTGGCCTACCAGCGACAGCGCGGGAACGATGGTCGAGCTGGCCGGGGCCCTGGTTGGGAAGGGGAGGGGGAAAACAACGGGGACGGACTCGGCTCGGTCTGGAGCAAAGCCCGCTCCCAGGCCGAGCAAGTAGGAGTCAATCGGCGTCCAGCATATCGACAAAACGTAACCAGCGAGGATAGAAATACAGGTCCACGAATCCTGTGGGTCCGTTGCGGTTCTTGGCCAGAATCAGCTCGGTAGCGCCCTCGACTCCCTGCGCCGGCCGGTACATCTCTTCCCGATAGATGGTCAAAATCACATCCGCACTCTGCTTGATGGCCCCGAGGGACC
>DATBSM010000227.1:0-18949 GCA_036559785.1 Gemmatimonadales bacterium | reverse complement strand
GGAGAATTTCGACGTGCGAGTCCTGCGAACCGACTTCCGCCAGCAGGGCGACCTGGCGGCGGTGTGGATCGTCACCCGGCGGCGCGTCCCCTCAGGGTCCACCGCGATCGAACGGGAGTGGATCGAGCACGTGCTGCTCCGACGGATCGATGACGAATGGCGCATTCTGAGCGTGGCGGCGGTGTCGTCGCCCCGTGGGGGGACCCGCTGACGAACCACCCCGAGCTGAGTGTCGTTGGATCGGTGGCCAAGCTGCTCAATGCCGGGCTGAATGCCGAGGAGGCGCTCGGCGCCGTGGCCGAGACGGCGCGGTCTCAGTTGGGGGCCGATCGGGTGACCATCTGGTTTCGGGATGATGCCACTGGCTGCTTCCGTATGATCGCGGCCCCCGCGGCGGAGGGCGGCTCCCTGCTGCTCGATTCACTGCAGCTGATCCCCCGGGACTCCCACGCCATTCGGTTCCTCCTGGAGCACGACGAGGCGCAGATCGGCCTGCTGGAGTCCCGGGGCCTGCTGGGCGAGGCTCAGGTCGAGGTCCTTGGCGTGGTCGCCGACCTGTTGGCGCCATTCCTGGCCTCGCTGGCGCTGTCGGCCGACCTGGCGACCGAGGTGGCGGCTCAATCCCGGGAGATCGACGAGCAGCGCCGATTTACCGGGCTCATCATTGACAGCCTGCCGCTGGGCCTCTACGTCGTCGACCGCGACTACCGGATCCAGATCTGGAACCGGCAGCGCGAGATCGGCGCTCCCGGACTCCGGCGAGACGAAGTCGTGGGCCGGCAGGTATTCGAGGTGCTGACCCGACAGCCGGCCGAAGAGCTACGGGCCGAGTTCGACCGGGTCTTCCAGACCGGTGAGGTCCAGCAGGCCGAGCTCGAGGTCACCCTCGGCGGAGAGGCGCGCTCCTTCCGACTGACCAAGATCCCGATGCGGCTGGAAGGGGACGAGATCAGCCACGTCATCACCATCGGTGAGGACGTGACCGACTCCCGGAGGATCCAGGGTAAGATCATGCAGAGCGAAAAGCTGGCAGCCATTGGGCAGCTCGCCGCCGGCGTCATGCACGAGATCAACAACCCGCTGGCCACCATCAGCGCGTGCGTCGCCGCTATCACCGGCCGCATGGATGAGGCGTCCGGGACGGAGCGCGCTGCCGTCGAGGAATACCTGGAGCTGATCGACAAGGAAGTGGACCGCTGCACCCGGATCGTCGATGGGCTGCTCGACTTCAGTCGCCCCAAAGGGAAGGCCAAGGGACGCGTCGCGCTCAACGCCCTGGTGGATGAGACCTTGTTCCTGATGAAACACCACCAGCGTTTCAAGCGAATGACGGTGGCTCGGGAGCTCGACGGGACCCTGCCGGCCACCATGGGGAACCCGGAGCAGCTTACCCAGATGCTCATGGCCCTCATGCTGAACGCAGTAGACGCCATGGATGACCGGGGGAAGCTCACGGTCCGTACCGGAAAGAACCCCACTCGCTCGGGCGAGGTGGTGCTGGAGGTCGAGGACACCGGCATGGGAATACCGCGAGGAGATCAGTCCAAGATCTTCGAGCCCTTCTATACGACGAAGCCGCCCGGCCGCGGCACCGGCCTCGGGCTTTCGATCTGCTACGGCATCGTCGAAGACCACCGCGGACGGATCGAGGTCGACAGTACGCCGGGGAGGGGAACCACTTTTCGCGTATTTCTGCCGGTGCACCCATGAAGATTCTGGTGGTCGAGGACGATCGCACCGTTGGCCAGTACGTGAAGCGTGGCCTCGAAGAGCAGCGCTATCACGCCGATCTGGTGGATGACGGGTTGGAGGGACTGCGCCTGGCTTCCGGGGGGAGGTACGATCTGATCGTGCTCGACTTGCGATTGCCGGAGATGAACGGGCTGGAGGTGCTCCGGACGCTGCGCGACCGGGGCAACACCACCCCAGTGTTGGTGCTGACGGCGCAGGACGCGGTTGACTTCAAAGTGCAGGCGCTTCGCTCGGGGGCGGACGACTACGTGACCAAGCCCTTTGCCTTCGAGGAGCTGCTGGCCCGGGTCGAAGCGCTGGGCCGGCGGCCGAAGGAGATTCGCGCTCCGCTGCTGCGGGTGGGAGACCTGGAGCTCGACATGGCTACCCGTGAGGTCAAACGCGCCGGCGAGCGGATCGACCTCACGCCCAAGGAGTACACCGTTCTCGAGTACCTCATGCGGCACACGGGCAAGGTCATGTCGCGCACCCTCATCACCGAGTATGCCTGGGACTATCACTTCGATCCGGGGACCAACATCGTCGACGTCGTCATCAATCGCTTGCGGAAGAAGGTCGATTCCGGCCACGCCCAGAAGCTGGTGCATACCGTGCGGGGTGTCGGGTACGTCGTGAAGGCCTGAGATGACGACCATCCGCCGGCGGCTCACCCTGTGGTACACGGTGGCGCTCGCGGTGACGGTGCTGGCATTTGGAACCGCGCTGTACATCGAGCGGCGTCAGTCCGGCATCAAGGAGCTGGACCAGCGCCTCAGCCTCGAGGCCGATCTGGCCCACCGCTGGCTCACCGAGTCATACAAAGTTCTCGGCCGCATCGTCACCACCAGCGGCACGAAGCCAGCGCTCGACCCCGGCATCAGCGCCTACCTCGAGTCGGTGAGGGACTATCTCGTCGTGGCCGACACCGCCGGCCAGGTTCTCGCGTTGTCGGAGGTCGCCCGCACCCTGAGCGCCGATGCCCTGGAGCAGCTCACTGCGCCACTGGATACCCCGAGCTTCGAGAAATACACCGGCACGCTTGCGCTGGGTCCGCCCAGCGGAGCGGTGCGCTACCTGGTCGTTCCGGTCCAGGGTGCGGGACCGGTGATCGGCGGAATCCTCGTGGCGACCCCCACCCGCCAGGCGGCGCTGGGTCCGGCCGACCTGCTGAGATCCATGCTGCTGATCGCGCCCATCATCCTGGTGGGGGCCGGGCTCGTGGGGTACTGGCTGGCCGGCACCAGCCTGCGTCCGGTGGAAGTGATCATGGACGAGGTGGAGGCCATCTCCGACGGCCGGAGCCTGCATCGCCGCCTCGCCGTACCGCTCGCGGGTGATGAAATGGCCCGCCTGGCTCTCACGGTCAACGGCATGCTGGCGCGGCTGGAGCAGAGCTTCGGGAGTTTGCGCCGTTTCACCGCCGACGCCAGCCATGAGCTCAAGACGCCGCTGATGGTGCTGCGGGCCGGGGTGGAGCGAGCGTTGGTTCACCCCGGAATCCCGCCCGAGATACTCCAGTCGCTCGACGAATCGCTGGCTCAAATCAATCAGATGACCGAAATGGTGGAGAGCCTGCTCACCCTGGCGCGGGCCGACGAGGGCCGGGCTCCGCTGGCGGTACAGGAAAGTGACCTGCGCGCACTGGTGGCGGATGTGGCCGAAACGGCTGGGATGCTGGGCGAGAGTGTGGGGGTGACTGAGATGCATACCCTGCCCGACGCGCCGGTGCTGCTCGCGGTCGATCCGCACCGGATCCGGGAGATGCTGCTGAACATCGTGACCAATGCCATCAAGTACACCCCCCAGGGCGGAACGGTCGCGATCAGTCTGGAGCAAGACGACGAGGCCATCACCTTCTCCGTTCGGGATACCGGCATCGGCATCGCCCCGGGGGACCTCACCCATATTTTCGAGCGGTTCTGGCGCGCGGACCCCGCGCGGTCGCGCACCGGCGACCGTCCCGGTGTTGGACTCGGTCTCGCCATTACCAAGTGGATCGTGGAGGCGCACGGAGGCACGATCACCGTCCAGAGCCGGCCGCGTAGGGGGTCGGTGTTTACTGTGCGGCTGCCGAGGGCGCGGCCGCCCACGGCATGACTTCTCATCGCCGCATCCGTGGGTTGATCAGCTCTGATCCGGTGTTCGTGTTGGCGGCGTTCCAGCCACTGCGGAGAGCCGTTGCAAGCCGGCACGACGAGGTGGCCGACCGGACGATGACCGTGCGCCTCGCTCCTTGCCCAAACCCATCCCGCGGGTAACATAGAGCCGGCCATCTGTGAGTCAGGTCACGGGTGGAGTCCGTACCCGGTCGTAGGTTGATGCGACCCCGGACATTTCGAACCGCTAATGCGGTTGTAATCGAAATGACATCCGAGGGCAAAGTACACGTTCAGTGCGGGCCTTACTTTCCGGGCACGATCACCCCTCCCCCCTGGAGGTAGTAGCGTGTTCGAGAACCTGATTGAATCGAAGCAGAGAAGTCCCAAGACCATTGGCCAGACGACTTTGTCCGTCGTGCTGCACGCGCTGCTGATCTTCGGCGCCGTGAAGGCGACGCAGGGCGTGGCCGAGACCATCAAGAATCGTCCGATCGACACGACGATGGTCTTCTTGAAGCCGCCCGAGCCACCGAAGCCCCCACCGGAACAGCCTCCACCAGATGTCATCGTGGCCGCCAATCCCCCTCCCAAGGGATTTCAGACCGTGGTGGCGCCGACGGACATCCCGAAGGACATCCCACCGATCGATTTGAACGAGAAGCCGTTCGACCCGCGGGATTTCACCGGCAAGGGCGTCGAGGGCGGCATCGGCACGGGTGTCGCCGGCGGAACCGGTCCGGTCACCGGCGAGGTCTTCCTCGAGGCGCAGCTGGACGATCCGGTGCAGGTGATTTCTCAGCCGCAGCCGCGTTACCCGCCCGTCCTGGCCAGCGCTGGGATCACCGGCCGGGTGGAGATGCAGTTCATCGTGGACACGACGGGCCACGTCGAGGCCCCATCGTTCAAGCTGCTGAAGACCTCGCATCCTGCCTTCGGCGAACCGGCGCGGGAAGCCATCCTGAAGAGCGTGTTCAAGCCGGCCAAGTTCAAGGGCCGGCCGGTCCGGCAACTGGTACAGCAGGCCGTCGCATTCAAGCAGCAGTAGCGTCGTTCTCCCAGGAGGCATCGCACAATGAGCTTAGATCTTCTTACACTGTTTCAGTCGATGGGGTACTTCGCCAAGGGCATCGTGGTGGTGCTGGCGATCATGTCCATCTGGTCGCTGACCATCATGATTCAGAAGTTTATTCAGTTCAAGCGCGCCCAGGCCGAGACCCGGAAGTTCGCGCCCCAGTTCTCCCGCGCCATTCAGGAGGAGAACCTCGACCAGGCGATCGCCCTGGCCGAGAAGAGCAAGAAGAGTCACGTGGCGCGCGTAGTGGGCGAGGCGCTGGCCGAGGTGAAGCCACTGCTGAGAGATCGCGCGACGATCACGGCGGCCGATATCAATTCGGCCGAGCGCGCCGTGGAGCGTCAGATGCTGATCACCCTGGCCGACTTCAAGCGCGGCATCGGCATTCTGGCTACGGTGGGTTCCACCGCACCGTTCGTCGGTCTGCTCGGCACCACGATGGGTATCGTGAACGCCTTCACCGGTATGGCCTCGCAGGGCGCGTCGGGTGGCCTGGCCGGCATCTCGGCCGGTATCGCCGAGGCACTGATCACCACTGCCTTCGGTCTGATGGTCGCCATCCCGGCAGTGTGGGCCTACAACTACTTCACCACCAAGATCGAGAACCTCACCGTGGAGATGACCTACACCTCCAAGGAACTGATCGATTACCTGATCAAGAGCGTCGGTAGTGAGTTCGGCCGCTCGATCTTCACCAAGGAGTTCCAGGCCCAGAAGGCCGTCACCGGAACCGGGCACGTGCATGGCTGAGCACGGTCTCACACTGCTCACCCGGGTTAGGAGGTAAGGGCCATGGCAGGCGGAACAGGTGGCAGGGCTGGACGGACCTCGGTCAAGTCCGAGCCGAACGTGGTACCGATGATCGACGTCATGCTGGTGCTGTTGATCATCTTCATGATCGTGACGCCGCTGATCGCCGCGGGATTCAAGGCTACGTTGCCGAAGGGAAAGAACCTCGACCCCCGGCCGGAGGGCGACAACGAAGTGGTGCTGGGCATCGATCAGGCGGGCCGCTACTTCCTGAACCAGCGACCCATCGCGACCGGAGCCTTGGAGGATCAGCTTCGATCGGTCTTTGCCTCTCGCACCGAAGACAAGATTCTGTACTTCAAGGCGGATAATCAGCTCAAGTACGGCCAGGTCCAGGAAGCCGTCGAGACCGCGCGGCGAGCAGGTGTCCGGGTCATGGCGGCGATCACCGAGCCCAAGGGCGGGGGTCTGTTCCCCGCCAAGAAGAAGGAGAAATAACATGGCCGGTGGAGGCGGAGGAGATCGCGGCTCTCTGTCTTCGGAGCCGAATGTGGTTCCGATGATCGACATCTTGCTGGTGCTGCTGATCATCTTCATGATCACGCAGCCGCTCTCGCGGATGGCGCTGGACGTGCAGGTGCCGCCGCCCGATACACCCACGGTGAACAAGAACCCGCCGAGTCAGATCGTGCTCGAGCTGGCGGATGACGGTGGGTATGCCATCAACGGCCAGCCAGTGCCGCGCGACCAGCTGGACACCCAGATTCACGCCATTTACGATGCCCGACCGGCCAAGCTGCTGTTCATCAAGGCCGGGCAGAATCGGATCTATCAGGACGTGATTGAGGCGATGGATGTGGCGCGGGGTGCGGGGGTGCAGATTATCGGGTTCACCCCGAAGGAAGCCGACAAGAAACAGTAGCAGGGGCGTAACTACGCCTGAAGTCACCCGCGGGGACCCTCACCGGTCCCCGCGTGCTTTCGGGGGGATGTGCGGCGTCTCTCGGTTATGTTAGAGACGGGAAGGTCGGCAAGGGCGGGCAGCATCTGGCGGAGCGCCGTTGTCCCGCCCATCCCGCAGTAACCGATAGACCGAGGATTCTACGCGCACACCTGTGACCCCAGGGTTGAGGCTTCCCGGCACCCGTCGCCGCTACAGCGGCTTGGCGGCTTCTCTGGTGCTGCATGCGCTGCTGGTTGGGCTGCTGGTCCTGCACGGGGACCGGCTCTTGAGCCGGAGCTCCGCGCCCGGTAATAGCGGTCGGCCGGGGAGCGCTTCTGGCGGCGGTGGCGGCGGAAACCGCGTGGCGTATATTACCCTGCCTTCGATCCCAGAACCTGCGCCGGCCCCTGCTGTGCGGCTGCCGGTTCCGGTCCCTCCCCCCAGGTCGGTTCAGACACCGGTTCCCGAACCGGTTCCCGCGGACCTGGCTCTGTCGGTGTCTTCGGATACCACTCACGGGGTGACCGACTCGGGCCAGTTGAATCAGGTCGCTGCAACCGGAACCGGCACCGGCGGTGGCGGCGCCGGGGGAGCTCCGGGAGCGGGCGGGCAGGGTGCTGGTGGGGCAAGCGGAACCGGTAGGGGTGGGCGCGGGGACACCCTGCGTCCGCCTGAGCCACGCGACATGGCTTTTCCGTTTGACAATCCGCCGAAGGAGCTTCGCGGCGTATCGCTCAGCGTAAAGTTCTGGGTGGGGGCCGACGGCAGGGTGGAACGCTATCAGGTGATGCCCCAAATCAAAGACAGTGACTACGCGAAGAAGTTCGACGAAGTCATGCGCGCCTTTCGCTTCACGCCCGCCCGCGCTCCTAATGGGGCCCGGGTGGCGGGCACATACAGCATTTCCTTCACACTCCCAGGCAAGAGCAGCTCCTAACCCGCTGCCTTCCTCGTACCGCTCGCTCCCGCTGCCACAGCTCTGGGGGAGTGAAAGGCCCCACGCTTTCGAGGGACTATGAGCCGGTTCTTCCTCCGGAAATCCGTCCAGGACTGCGAAGACGACATCCGGGAGCGCGGCGGACTCCGCCGCTCACTCAACAAGTGGCACCTGACTGCGCTTGGCGTAGGTGCCACGATCGGGGCGGGGATCTTCGCGACGACCGGAACGGCCATCGTAGGAGACCCCCTCCGCCCCGGCGCGGGGCCCGCGATCGTGATCTCCTTCCTGCTGACGGCGCTGACCTGCGGCTTCGCCGCGCTCTGCTACGCCGAGTTTGCGGCCATGGTGCCGATCTCAGGATCGGCCTACACCTATGCCTACGCGTCGCTGGGAGAGCTGGTCGCTTGGATCATCGGGTGGGATCTCATCATCGAGTATGCGGTGGGCAACATCGGTGTGGCCATCGGCTGGTCGGGATACTTTCGCGAGCTGCTCTCCCACCTCGGCCTGTCGTTGCCGGCCTGGCTGGCCACCGATTACCGATCGGCGCACATGGCGGCGGAGGCGGTGACTGGCGGCGCTGCCGATCCCTCCAGCCTCTACCTGGCTTCAGCGCTGTCCAGCGCGCCCACGATCCTCGGATTGCCGGTCATCGCCAACCTGCCGGCGTTCCTCATCGTCCTGCTCATCACCATCGTGCTGGTGATCGGGATCAAGGAGTCGGCCAACTCGAACACCGCCATGGTGGTGCTCAAGATCGGGGTGATCCTCTTCTTCTGTGCCATCGGCGCCACCCTGATCAAGCCCGAGAATTGGAACAATCCGGCACTGGGCGGCTTCGCTCCGAATGGATGGGCCGGCATCAGCGCCGGCGCCGCGATCATCTTCTTTAGTTACATCGGTTTCGATGCTACCTCGACGGCGGCGGAGGAGGCAAAGAACCCGGCGCGGGACATGCCGTTCGGCATCATCATGAGCCTGATCGTCTGTACCGTGCTGTACATCGTGCTGGCACTGGTCATGACCGGCATGGCTCCCTGGAACAAGCTCGGCACGCCCGAGCCGATGATCACCGCGCTGGCGCTGGCCGACGGGTCGCCGAAGCTGCTGATGCTCTCGCGGCTGGTCGTGTCGCTCGGCGCGGTGATCGCCATGAGCAGCGTGCTGCTGGTCTTCCAGTTGGGGCAGCCCCGGATCTTCATGTCGATGGCCCGGGACGGACTGCTCCCGCCCTTCCTGGCTCGGGTGCACCCGCGGTTCAAGACCCCTTATATCGGTACCATCATCACTGGGCTGTTTGTGGCCACGTTCGCGGCCTTTGCCAACATCGCGGAGGTGGTAGACCTCACCAATATCGGAACGTTGTTCGCTTTCGTGCTGGTGTCTGCGGGAGTGCTGGTCTTGCGTCGGCAGGAGCCGGACCGGGTCCGGCCGTTCCGGGCACCGTGGGTGCCGGTCACGCCGATCATCTCGATCGTGGCGTGCCTCTACCTGATGCTGCAGCTTCCCAAGCTGACCTGGATCCGCTTTGGCATCTGGCTGGTGGTGGGTCTGGTGATTTACCTGCTCTACGGAGTGAGGCACAGCCGCCTGCAGCGCGTGGCGGCAGGCGGCAAACGTTAGGCGTTGCTGTTCGCCGTGGCGAGGCGGAGCGCGCCGGCGACGGCATCCACCGGGGCGTCAGTGGTTTGAAACGCGGGCTCCTCGGCCAGCTTGGCGAGCAGTGTCTTGCGGAGTGGCTGCCCCGCTGACAGCAACCCGCCCGTCACCGCCACGCGGACGGGAGGCGTAAGCTTCATCTTCGGCAGCAGACAGATGGCCAGCTGCGACAACTCCCGGGCCGCGTAGTCGGTGATCCCCTGGGCGAGTTGATCACCCTCAGCTGCCACGACCAACACGTGCGGTGCCAGGGCCGCCACTTCGGCCGGCGACGCGGTTGCCGCCCATCGGACCAAGTCATCGAAGTCGGTACTTCGCGTGGCGCGAAGAACCCGCTCGCTGAGCGCCGTCCTGGGACTGCGGGCGTCCATAGCCCGGCTCACGGCGCCGAGTGCCGCACGGCCGATGGCGTAGCCACTCCCTTCATCCCCCATCTGCCACCCGTAGCCGCCGATCCGGTACTGCTTGCCGCTCTGGTCGCGGCCCACCGCGACGCTTCCTGTGCCGGCGCTCACCACGATGCCGGGCCCGTCGCTGAAGGCTGCGGCCAGCGCGATCTCGATGTCTGTGGTCACCACCACGCTGGTCGCCAGGTTCTCGCCTCGCAGCGCTTTGCGCAGCTCCTCGCGCTCAGGCTCCCGGCCGGCACCTGCGGCCCCCACCACGAGCACATCTCCGTTGAGTCGCCCCGCTGCCGCGAGAGCGCGCCGCACCACCTCAGTGATCGTCGTGGCGGCCACCAGGGCTCGGCCGGGGCGCACCGCGGCACCCGGACCATCGGCCCGGCCCAGGATCTTCTCGCCCTCGGCGACCGCGACGGCTGTCTTCGTTCCGCCGACATCGGCGCCAATCAGGATCTTCGACATCTAAGCATCCTTGGCCGGTACCTGTTGTGCACTATCTGCGTGTATCTGCGTTCATCTACGGCTGGCCGTCAGTCTTTGCCCCGCGGGGAAGATAGCTCAGCGCGACACCGGTACAGACCGCCAGGAGAGTTCCGAGTGGAACGTACCACGGCCAGGCCAGTCGGCCTACCGGCCCCAGCCAGTCGAGGCCGGGGTACCCGGACAATCGCTTGGCGAACACGACGATCAGCATGAAATGCACCGTCCCCACCACCGCCCCAACCACGTCCCGGCTCTGGGCCCGAGGCCAGCGCCCAGCCAGGAAGTAGGTGCCCAGCAGCGGCCCGTAAGTCACCGACGCGATGGAGAGTGCCAGCACGACCACTGGTGTGTCATTGCCACTCGCGGCGTAGTGGAAGAAGAGCGCGCCGCCGATCAGGCCAGTGGCCCACACTGCCGAGAGCAACCTGCCGACCTTGAGAAGGTGGACCGGATCTCGCTTGCCGGTCCAGGACGCGTACAGGTCATGCGTGGCGGAGGAGGCCAAGGAATTGATGGCCGAGCTGTGAGTCCCCATCGCCGCGGCGAGGATACCGGCCACCACGAGCCCGGCCAGGCCGGTGGGAAGATGGTTCACGACGAAGGCGGGAAACAGCTGATCGCCGGGCACGCCTTCGGGGGCAAGCCCGGCGGCCCAAATGGCCGATCCCACCAACAGGAACAAGGTGAACTGGAAAATCACCATGACCCCGGACCCCACCAGCGCAATGCGGGCATCCCGCAGCGATCTCGTCGCCAGTAAACGCTGGACGATCAGGTGATCGGTGCCATGCGAAGCGGCCGACAACAGAGCACCTCCCATCAAGCCGCCGAGCAGAGTGTAGGTCTTGGTAAAGTCGATGGCGGTGTCGATGACCTTCAGCTTGCCGGCGTCCCGGGCGAGCTCCAGGGCGACACTTGGCCCTCCCGCCAGCGACCACGCTATCAGCAAGGCCCCAATGCCCCCGGCCAGATATACGGAGAGCTGAAGAACGTCGGTCCAGACCACGGCCTTAAAGCCACCGAACCAGGTGTAGACCATGGTGACGACGCCCATGACCACAATCGATGTGGGGATACTCCATCCGGCCACCAGTGCCAGAGGGATGGCGCTGGCGAACACGCGCACGGCATCGCCCAGAAACCGGGTCACCAGAAAAACGGTCGAGGTGAGCCGCCGGGTGCCTACCCCGAAGCGCGACTCCAGTCGGGCGTAAGCCGTCTCCTGCTCCCCCCGGAAGTATCCGGGCAGGAGCCAAATGGCCACGCCGATCCGCCCCACCAGGTACCCGAAGGTGAGCTGGAGAAAGGTCAGATCACCGCGCGCGCCGATGCCGGGCACCGAGATGACCGTGAGCGCGGAGGTTTCTGTCGCGACGATGGAGAGAAGGATGGCCCAGGCGGGGAGGTCCCGGGCGCCGAGGAAATAATCAGCGGCGCTTCGCTGGCTCCGAGCCACCCAGAGGCCCAGGCCCAGGGTGAAAGCGAAGTAGATGACAACGACGGCAAGGTCGGCGGTGTGCAAAGTGGTTAGCGGTAAGCGGTGAGCGGTGAGCGGGCAGGACGTGAAAAGGGCGGCCGAAAGAGGAATCCTTTCACGCCGCCCCGCTCACCGTTTACCGCTCACCGCTTACGGCGTTCAGGCCGTGAAGCTACTGCCGCAGCCGCAGCCGCCGGTTGCGTTCGGGTTGCTGAAGGTGAAGCCGGAGCCCTGCATCGAGCTCACGTAGTCGATCGTCACGCCGGTGAGATACTGGGCGCTGAAGCCATCGACGAAGACGCGGACACCGTTCACTTCGGCGACCATGTCGTCCTCGAGCGCTCGCTCCTCGACGTTGAGGCTGTACTTGAAACCAGAACAGCCACCCGGCAACACGCTGACGCGAAGCCCCGCGTTCTCGGTTGGGACTTGCTCCTGGGCGATGAACTTCTGCACTTCCTCAGCCGCCCGGGCCGTGATGACGAGTGCAAAGCCGCTGGCAGGGGCCTGCTGGTCGATGCCGCTCATTACTGCTCCTTCCGTCTGCCCGTGGCAGGAGATGACCTGTTTAAGGGTCGGGTTTATCTGTCTAAACTTAACTCAGGCCGAGGAGTCGTGTCAACGCCGCCTCTGAGCGTTGGGTCCGCACGCAAGTTACGGTATATCAATAGGAAAGCAGCGATCGCGCCGGCTCCGTACCAGAGCCCCCGAGCCTGCGTTCCAGTCAATAAAGCCCCCAGGGAAACGACGGCGCAGTAGACCGCCGCGACCCCTGCAATCCAGTTTACCCACGACAAGGCCCCCCCGGGTATCGGGTCGTTTCCAAACCCAAGGCGCCTCGAGACCGCCCGCCAGCCCGGCCCACCGGGTCGGACCCTGCGGTAGAACCGGTCCAGGGTTGCCTCGGTCTCGGGCGGGGTCAGCAGGGTCACCGAGAGCCACACGACCGTAGTAACCAGGACGGTGATCAGCATGGTCTTGGCGTAGCTACTGCTCGCGGGGTTGGCGAGATCGTACCCGAAGGATGCCAGGGCGACGGACGTCACGAACGAGGCAATCATGGCACTGATCTCCGACCAGGCATTCACGCGCCACCAATACCAACGGAGGATGAAGACCAGGCCGGTGCCGGCCCCGAGCCCGATTAGCAGTTTCCAGCCCTGTTCCACACTGCTGAGGAGGCTCATCACCACCAGCGAGAGCACCATGAGCACCCCCGTCGCCACCCTCGAGGCGATGACCTGCGCTCGCCGGCTGGCGGCCGGCTTGACGAAGCGGAGGTACACATCGTTCACCAGGTAGGAAGCGCCCCAGTTCAAGTGGGTACTGATGGTGCTCATGTAGGCCGCGGCAAAGGCCGCGAGCAGCAGC
Source organism: Gemmatimonadales bacterium (assembly GCA_036559785.1). Classification (GTDB taxonomy): domain Bacteria; phylum Gemmatimonadota; class Gemmatimonadetes; order Gemmatimonadales; family GWC2-71-9; genus CAVVWJ01. Next base: position 6,020 of record DATBSM010000227.1, on the reverse strand, counting down.
CCTTTGAAGGGGGAAGGCAGAACGTCCACCATGACCCGCACATAGCCCTCTTCCGGATTGGCCAGGTTGGGATAGCGGATCAGACCCACGAAACCGACCAGGATCCAGGGCCAGGGTCGAAGGGCGTAGTGTGCGATGGTGAACCAAAGAGTTGCCAGCAGCCCGTGCCGCTCGTCCCTGGCGGAAAGGATACGCTGCACCACGTAGCCACCGCCGCCAGGCTCTTGACCAGGGTACCACGCCGCCCACCACTGCACCCCGAGGAAGATCAGCAGCGTGGAGAGTGGCAGCCAAGCCTGATCCACGGGGGGCAGGACGCCGAACGCTGCATCCGCCGACCCGAAGTGGGCCGCTGCCTTCTCCGTGAGGACTCCTAGCCCGCCCACCGACTCGACCGCGAACACCGCAAGCAGGATGGTGCCGCCCATCGCAACCACGAACTGAAAGGCGTCGGTGACGATCACGCCCCAGAGACCGGAGAAGATGCTGTAAAGCGCGGTCACGCCGAAAAGCAGGATGGCGGCTCTCCACGGATTCACATCGAGGGTGACCCCGAGAATGGTGACCATCGCGCGCGTTACCCAGCCCATAATGATGAGGTTGATCGGTAGAGCCAGGTACAGCGCCCGGAAGCCACGCAGCACCGCTGCCGGCCGGCCGCCATACCGCAGCTCCGCAAACTCCACATCGGTAAGCACCCCGGCGCGGCGCCAGAGACGGGCAAAAAAGAAGACCGTCAGGACCCCCGAGAACGCTCCGTTCCACCACAACCAGTTGCCTGCTACGCCGTACTTGGCCACCAACCCGGCGACTGCGAGCGGCGTGTCGGCCGCAAACGTCGTCGCGACCATCGAGGTGCCGGCAAGCCACCAGGGCAGAGCGCGGCCGGAGACGAAGTAATCCTCCAGCGAGCGGCTCGCCTTCCGGGTGTACGCCAGGCCGATGGCGCCCGAAACGGTGAAGTAGAGCGCAACGATGAGCCAGTCGGAGAGGATGAGTGTCATCGGGCGTCCTCGAAGAGGGTGGTCATCACGAGATCTGCGACTCTCGCGCGCACCGGAGCCCAGGAGGAATTGGCTCGGGTGGGATTCACTCTATTGCTGAGCAGCACGATCACCAGCTGATGCTCCGGGTCGATCCATAGGGAAGTGCCGGTGAAGCCGGTATGGCCGAAGCTAGTAGCCGAGAGGAGAGTGCCGCCGCTTCCTCCCGGCGTGGGAGTGTCCCAGCCCAGTGCCCGGCTCGAGCCGGGGACCAGGTCCTGCCGCCGGGTGAATTCACGGAGGACGGACAAACGGACGGTCGAGCGGTCGGAGTGTTCCAGTTGACCGCCCCTCCACCCGTCCGCCTGTACGCCCGTCACGACCCACTCTCCAAACGTCAACAGGTCCGGTGCCGAGCCAAACAGGCCCGCGTGCCCGGACACTCCGTCCAGCCTCGCAGCGTTCTCGTCGTGCACCTCGCCCCTCAGAATCCGGCCCCGCCACGGATCGAGTTCCGTTGGCGCGATCCGGGCCCGATCCTCAGGTGGCAAGAAGCCAACCGAGGTCATGCCCAGCGGCTGAAAAATCCGCTGGGCCAGCAGTGAGTCGAGCCGTTCGTGGTACACCGCTTCCACCGCCTGGGTGAGGACGATCAGACCGAGATCGGAGTAAACCTCGGTCGTTCCCGGTGCGGAGTTCAGAGGGGTGACGTCGGTGAGGGCGAAGGCCTGTTCCCGGGTTTCCGTCTCCCGGAAGAGAGGCCGCCAGGCGGGCAGGCCGCTTGCGTGCGCCAGTAGCAGCCGGATCGTCACCCGCTCCTTCCCCTCACCTGCGAATGCAGGCAGGTAGCGCTGAACCGGCGCATCGAGCTCGAGCTTTCCATCATCTACAGCGAGCATGACAGCCGTGGTAAGGCCGATGACCTTCGTGAGCGATGCGAGATCGTAGACCGTGGTCGGCTCGGCTCGGGCAGGCTCATCCCGGGTCAGCCGGCCAGTGGCGTATACGTAGCGCCGCCCTGCAACGCTCACTCCAAGCACGGCGCCGGGAGCGGCCCCTGCCTTGACGACCGAATCGAGGAACGTCGTCACCGGGCTCCAATTGGTCTTCAGCACGGTCATGGCCGAGGGGATGTGGGGATCGGTGCGTGGTGCGCAGCCCGCGGTAATCAGCATGAGAAGGGTCCAGGCCCGGTTCACCGGACTCGCCGTTGCACGCCCCAGCCTCGGCTGTAGGCCGGCGGGATCGAGATCGGCAGCCGGCCGGTGATGGGGGTCTCTCCGGCCAGCGCGCGTGCGACCGCCTGCTCCGTCACCCCATTGGCTCGCCAGCCGATCACATAGGAGCCGACATTCGGAAGCGCCGAGATCAGATACGGATTTCCCAGCGATACCAGAATGGTCGGCCCCGCTCGAGCGGTAGAATCGATCAGGCTCATCACCGGCTCCGGAAGCCCGATCGTGCCGCGCAGCGCTACTGGCTTGTCGGAGACGGCAAAGACGGTCACGCCGTTCCGCGCGATTGCCACCGCGGCCGAATCGTAGCTGGCGGGCCCGCTCGCGGGCCAGAGCTTGAAGACCGTCACCCCGTGGCCCCTGGCCCGGAGCTCGCCGGCAAGCGTGTTGCCGAGCGAGCGGTTGTCATCGTCACCATACGTGATGAGGGTGAGGGCGGGCCTTGCCCGGCGTAACCCGTGCACCGTCCCGCCCACGTCCTTTACCAGCACGATCGAGCGGGCGGCCATGTCGCGCGCCGTCGTCTGGAACTCGGCCCGGCCTACCACGGAAGGGATGCTGTCCAGTGCCACGGTGCGCCGCTGAAAGAGACCGAGCTGAAGCTTCAGCTCCAGCACCCGCCGAACCGAACGATTCAGCCGTTCCGGTGTGATCTCGCCTCGGGCCACCGCGGCCGCCATGGCGTTGATTGCCGTCCTCGGATCGGCTGGCTGGAGCAGGAGGTCGGCGCCCGCGAGAAAAGCGCGCACCGCGGCCTCGGCGCCGTAAGTATTGGCCACGCCACCCATATTCAGCGCGTCGGTGACCACCAACCCTTTGAACCCGAGCGAGTCTCGCAGGATTCCGGTGAGGATGCTGGGAACGACCGTGCCTGGCCGCAGCCGCCCTCCATCGATGCCCGGCATGGCGATGTGGGCTGACATGATCGTAGACACGCCGGCCGCGATAGCGCTGCGAAATGGAACCAGCTCGACCGAGTCGAGTCGGGCCCAGTCTGCGGTGCTGACCGCGAGGGTGATGTGCGAGTCGGTCCCGGTATCGCCGTGGCCTGGAAAGTGTTTGGCGCCCGCCAGCATGCCGTGTTCCTGGATGCCGCGGACCTCCGCCGCGACCAGACGCCCCACTGCCTCCGGGTCCTCGCCGAAGGACCGGGCGTTGATAATCGGGTTGGCCGGATTGTTGTTGACGTCGGCGACCGGGGCAAAGGCGAGGTGCAGGCCGACGGCCCGGCCCTCGAGTGCCGTAATCCGTCCAAGCTCGTAGGCATCCGAGTCGCTCCCCGTGGCGGCCACGCCCATATTTGGGGGGAACGGTGTCCCGCCATTCAGACGAATCGCCGTGCCTCCCTCGAGGTCCGACGCGATCAGCAATGGCAGACTGGAGCGCTCCTGTAGTCGGTTGAGCTTGGCCGCCTCGTCGAGTGGGGAACCCACCGAGACGATCAGGCCACCGACGTGGAGTGAGTCCACCCACTCCTGCATTCGCTTGAAGGCGTCGTCATCGAAGGCGGCGTAGGTCCCCGCGATCCAGGGCACCACCAGTTGGGCGATCCTGTCACGGGGAGAGAGCCCCGCGAGCAGATCATCCACGTCTACCGGCGTTTCCTGCCGCGGCGGGAACTGCAAGGGTTGCGGCCCAGGGACCTGGGTCGAGGGACCACAAGCCCATAGCAAGACCATCAAGAGCGCGAGGTACTTGGAGTGCACGGATCTCTCTTTTTGCTGGGACTTTTGGGATGCTGCATAGGCTGCGCGGCCAAACCGGGGAACGGTGCCGCTCCGGCTCGGGTGCGTCCCGGGATCGATGTCCTTCTAACCGATAGCCTTAGCCTGGTCCGCAACCGCCGTATCGGCCTCGTGACCAATCAGTCCGGCGTGGACGCCGCTGGTAAGCGTGACCTGGACCGGCTGGTCGGTGCGGGGCTCCGGGTGACCGCAGTTTTCGCGCCCGAGCACGGTCTGCGCGGTGTCATCGACGTGGACCAGGCACCGGAGACCCGCCAGGAACGAGACTCGGCCACCGGAATCTCAGTCTACCTCTTGCACGATGGTGTCCGGCTCCATCCGCCTACAGCTGCGATGCTGGACCAGGTGGATGTTCTCCTGGTGGATCTTCAGGACGCCGGTGCGCGGTACTACACCTATCCGGCCGCGGTCGCGACCATCATGCAGGCAGCGGGTCGGCGGCTTCCAGTCGTCGTGCTCGATCGGCCCAATCCGATAGGAGGTGCGGTACAGGGGGATGTTCAGGACAGCGTGACTGCGTCGGCGGTGGCGCGGTTTCCCATCGCCATGAGACACGGAATGACTATCGGCGAGCTGGCTCGCCTGGCCAATGCGACACTGGGCCTGAAAGCCGACCTCCATGTGGTGCCGCTGGGCGGCTGGCATCGCTCGATGAGCTTTGATGTGACAGGTCTACCTTTCGTGCCGCCCAGCCTGAATCTACGCACCCTCGAGAGCCTCTACCATTATCCCGGCCTGTGTCTGTTCGAGGGCACCAATCTTTCAGTAGGGCGGGGAAGCGAACGGCCCTTCGAGCAGATCGGCGCCCCCTGGCTGGACACCACCGCGGTGCTGGCGGTGCTCAGACGCTCGGCGCCTCCCGGAGTGAGGTTCAGCGGAACGCGGTTCACCCCAGAGGCGCCGGGCGACGGAAAATACTCGGATACGCTCCTGGCGGGGATTCGTTTGACCACCACTGATCGGAGTGTATACGACCCTACGGTGACGGCGGTCCATTTGCTTGCGGCGCTGAGACAGATTCACCCTGACGCATTTGCCTTCCGTCCGGCACAGTTTGACCGCTTGGCAGGGGGGCCTGATCTCCGGACTGATATCGAGCGGGGTGAATCGGTGTCCGGTATCGCCGCGGGTTGGCGGGAAGAGTTGAAGCGCTTTCGGGTCAGACGCCGGGAGTTCCTGTTGTACCGCGAGTGACCAGGCCACGCTACGGTCGGATTTTTTGGCTGCGGCGGGCAGGTGTCCTCCGATTGCCCTAAGCGGTTTCGCCGGTTATCCTTTGCCCCGGCGTTGGACAGGTCGCGGTAGGTCAATTGGCCGGGCCCCCCTGCTCGAGGACTGATACCAGAGTGAAGCTGACGGGCGATCTGGAGAAGCCGTTCTATGCCGCGGTCAACCCGTTGGTGGAGCGACTGATCCGGGCTGGAGTGCGGCCGAACACCATCACGACCGTGGGAACGGGTTTCGTGCTCGTTTCCGCCATCGTGTATGCCACCGGTCACATCAGGATCGGGGGGCTGCTGCTACTCCTGAGCGGCGTCGCCGATACCCTGGACGGGCAGGTGGCCCGCGGCGGGGCGATGGTGACCAAGTTCGGCGCCTTCTACGACTCCACGCTTGACCGCGTCGGGGACGGCGCCACGTTCATCGGCATCGGCGCCTTCCTGATGACCGCGCCCGACGTGGCGTACCGCACTCCCGCCGTCATCCTCTGCATGGTGGCCATCCTCAGCTCCCTCCTGGTCTCCTACGCCCGCGCCCGGGCCGAAGGCCTGGGGCTGGACTGCAAAGTCGGCATCGCGCAGCGGGCCGAGCGGATTCTGGGTCTTGGCGTAGCGTCGTTGGTGTTCGGGGCAGGCCGCCACGCATTGCTGCTGGAGGCCATCGTCGCCCTGCTGGCATTCGCATCAACGATCACAGTGGTGCAGCGCTTCGTGTACGTCTACCGGCATGCAGGCCGGGTCGATCAGGCGCTCCGAGTCGAGGAAATCAGGCCCGCCGCGGAGGTGAAGCACACCGCGGAGGTCAAGCACGCCTCACTCGATTCTCTCGCGAAAGGA
>DATBSM010000226.1:0-11747 GCA_036559785.1 Gemmatimonadales bacterium | reverse complement strand
TGACGGTGAGTGACGGAGTAGAGAGCTGCAGCGCGGCGCTGAGTGGGGGCGAGGGTAGCTGCGTGCTGGCGCTGACGACTGTGGGTGCCCGTACCCTCACCGCGACCTATGCCGGCAGCACTGGATTCACCGGGAGCTCGGCCACGGCCCCGCACAGGGTCGAGGCGCCGCCGCCTCCCCCGCCGGAGGCCACGACGACCGCGATCACGGACGATAGTCCGGATCCCTCGGAGGCGGGGACCTCGGTCACAGTGAGCTTCACAGTCATCGCGGCAGTGGGAACTCCAACAGGCAGCGTGACGGTGAGCGACGGGGTGGAGAGCTGCAACGCGGAGTTGAGTGACGGCGAGGGCAGCTGCAACCTGGCGCTCACCACGCCGGGGGACCGCACCATCACGGCGACCTATCCCGGCAGCGACGGCTTCAGCGAGAGCTCAGGGACCGCCCCGCACACGGTCGAGGCAGCGCCCGAGCCCACGACGACCTCAGTCGGGTCCCTCGGACCACTCCACTGAAAGATTACGGACCTAGCGCAGTCGGGTCCCAACGGTAGCTTCACCGGTGTCTCCGCAGGATTTATAGCCTACCAGAAATGGCCGCGCCCGCGGCAAGGAGTTCTCATGAAGTCGAAACACCTTTTTATTACTACCGCCCTGGCCACCCCTGCGCTGCTCCTAGCACTGGCAAGCTGTGACGACAGCAACCAGAACCCCGTTTCATCCGTCACCCCGAGCAGCCCAACTATCCCAACCTCGGCCCGCTCGGGTTCCAACGACCACAAGATCCGGATTCCGCCAGCCTCTGCTGCGGCTGTCGCCGAGGCGGAACAAGCCGACGCGGCACAAGCCGATCTGAAGTTGATGGCGCCATCCACCGCCTTCGCCCTGGGTCCGATCGCGGCGCATGATCCGACTCGGTCGGGAATGAGAATCCGCTGTCTCGACGGCGCCCAGTTCGGCTATCCCTCCGGGACCTCAGACCCATTTCTGGCCCCGAGGGACCATGGATGTGAACTCAAAACTTTGGGCGGTGGGGCCGCTATGGCGCTCCCGTACTCGAATCAGACGCGGGGCAGGAAGGTGTCGCACACCACCAGGATGGAGTTCTACTATGCCGGTGGTCCGCAGAATGGCGGTGCGCCCCGGTTCAGTCTCTTTACCGACTTTTGTAAGTATGACGTTATCACTATATCGACCAGCAGCGTCAAGCCGTGCGGGAGCGGAGGAACCACCGATGGCGAGTGGGATGAAACCCTCTTCATCGACGTAAACGGCTGCAATGACGGCGATCCCTACGTCGGGGCCGTCCTCGTCAAAACGAGCCCGAACTCGAAGACGGACGCCACCTGCAACATCTACGAGACCTACGGAGCCGACGGCATAGCCGGCGACCCAGACGATGGCGGTCCACTCCTGGCGGATGAGCATGTGCACCCGAACTGGGCTGACTACGTCGCCGCGCACCCGAACGATCGATTTGCCGTGGGATACAAAGGCGAGAAATTTGATAACTTCATTATCGCCGACGTGCCGGTGCACTATCTGGTATACCGGATACGGATGACGGCTACCGCAGACTGAGCTTACCTGGTAGCAGGGCCGCTTCGGCGGCCCACCACACCGGCGGGGCGAGGCTCAATGTATGGGCTCCGCCCTAGTTTCTTCCAAACCCGATAGCTGCGGTGCTCGGACCGGAAAGGGCGCGATTAGATTCCCGCCCCATGGAAGTCCAAATCTTCGGTATCAAGAAAAGCCCCGACACCCGGAAGGCACTCCGTTTCTTCGCCGAGCGGCGGGTCAAGACCCACTTCGTAGACCTCCTGGAGCGTGCCGCGTCGCTGGGGGAGCTCAAGCGCTTTGCCCAGAAGCTCGGGGTCGAGGCCCTGGTCGACCGCCAATCGCGCCGGTTCCTCGACCTGGGGCTGGGCGCCGCGCGCTTGAGCGACGATCGGTGGCTCGACAAGCTGGCTGAGGAGCCGCTGATGCTCCGGATGCCGCTGGTACGTCACGGGTCCCTCCTCACAGTCGGAGACGCCACCGAAACCTGGCACGGCTGGACCGGCCGGTGACTCAATTCTCCGTGTCCGGGGTGGCGGTCGAGTTTGGCGCCACCCGGCTCTTCAGCGATGTCACCTTCACCGTCGCCCGGGGCGAGAAGTGGGGCGTCGTGGGGCGCAACGGCAGCGGGAAGACCACGCTCTTCCGGCTTCTCACCGGTGAGGCCGAGCCGACTCGGGGAACCGTGTCACGCGTCTCGGGGCTCAACTTCTCGGTCATGGAACAACACCGCGAATTCGCCGGTGCTGCAACTGTGTGGGAAGCAGCTGCGGGGCCCTTCGCCGAGCTGTTGGAGCTGGAGCGGTCGCTGGCGGTGCAGGGGACCGCCCTGGCCGAGGCCGGAGACGCCTGCACACCGGCGATGCTGGCGCGCTACGATCGCGATCTGGAGCGGTTCGAGCGCGAAGGCGGCTACACCCTGGCGCCCAGGATCGATGCGGTCCTCCACGGCCTGGGGTTCAATCCGGATCAGGCGCGGACCCAGGCCCTTGCCGGCCTGAGCGGGGGAGAGCGAGGCCGGGTCGGGCTGGCCCAGCAGCTCGTGGCTCCCGCGGACGTGCTCCTGCTCGACGAGCCCACCAACCACCTCGACCTCGAGACCACCCGCTGGCTGGAAGGCTACCTGGCCCAGCTGGATGCCACGGTGCTCCTGATCAGTCACGACCGCGCCTTCCTTCAGGCGGTGGTGGATCATGTGCTCCACGTGGAGGTGGGCACCGTGACACCATATGCCGGTGACTACGAGGCTTTCGTCCGCCAGCGAGCGGAGCGGCGCATGGCACAGCAGCGTGCCTTCAGCAAGCAAGCCAGGGTGCTCGCGTCGGAGGAGGACTTCATCCGCCGCAACATCGCGGGACAGAAGAGCGCTCAGGCGAAGGGCCGGCGACGGCGCCTGGAACGGGTCAGCCGTCTCAGCGCGCCCGAAGGAGAGGAAGGCGTCATGTCGCTGCGGCTGGAGACCGATGCGCGTGGCGGCGACCAGGTCCTGGTGACAGACAAGGTCCGCGTAGCCATCGGAGATCGGGTACTCCTGGACCGATTCTCAGCCGGTGTCCGCCGCGGCGATGTGATCGGCTTCATCGGTCCCAACGGGGCAGGGAAGACGACGCTGCTCCGCGCGATCGTGGGTGAGCGCCCCCCCGATGGGGGCGAGGTGAGAATTCCCGATTCGGTGCAGCTGGCCCACTATCGCCAGGATCTCGCGCAGGTGCCCGCCGACCGGTCGCTGTACGAGCTCATCAACGAGCTCAGGCCGGCGTGGGGCCGCGGTGCCATCCAGGGTCATCTCGGCCGCTTCGGGTTTTCCGGTGACTCGGTGCTTCGTCAAGCCGCTACCCTCTCGGGCGGAGAGCGCGCCCGAGTGGCGTTGGCCATGATGATGTTGACCGGCGCCAACCTCCTTCTCTTCGACGAGCCCACCAACCACCTGGACGTCGAGTCGATCGAGGTGCTGGAGGACGCCATCGAGGCCTACGAAGGAACCGTGATCCTGGTGAGCCACGATCGGGCCCTGCTCCGGGCCCTGACAACGCGGGTGTGGGTGCTGCACGAGGGTCGGATCACCGACTATCCCGGCAGCTTCGGCGAGTGGGAGACGGCAAGTGCGGAGCGGGCGCATGCGGCGTCGGTTGCCGCCCGCGAAGAGGAATCCCTCCGGCGGGTGCACGAACGGAAGCAGACGCGCCGCGCCGATTCGGGGAAGAAGCAGCAGTCGGCCCGCCGGACCGCCGAGCGCGCGCTGGCCGAGACGGAGTCCGCGGTGACCGAGTGGGAAGGGCGTGTGGCCGAGCTACGGGCGCGACTGGAAGATCCGGCGCTGTACGCTACGCCGGAGGGCGGGGTTAAGGCTCATACGATCGGCGGGGAGCTGGAGACGGCTCGCAAGGAGCTGGAGCGAGCGTTCGCGCAGTGGGAGGCGGCTACTGCCGCGTTAGAAAAGGCCTAGCCGGCTTTTTCTTGCCTTACGCTGACCATGGGTGGTGACCGTAGAGTTTGCAGCACGACGCAATAGCGCTCGGTGAGCTTTCCCAGGGTATCGAACTGCTCGGGGGTTGCGTTGGAGTCGAGGTGAAAACGGAGGCGGATCGCCCGAAATCCCACCGGAACCTCCTTGCTCACACCGAGCGTGCCCCTGAAGTCCAGATCACCTTCGACCTCCACCGTCCCGCCCCGAACCGGAATCTCCAGGGCCGTCGCCACCGCGCGCAAAGTCACGCCGGCGCAGGCCGCGAGCGCCTCGAGTAGCATGTCACCGGAGCAGGCCTGAAGGCCGGTTCCGCCGGTGGCGGGATGGAGGCCTGCCTCGACCAGCGCGCGTCCGGTCTCGACCCGGCAGCTCACCCCCGGGCTGTCCAGGCTGCCGGACGCTCGAAGCGTGACGACGGCGCTGTCTGGGTCGTCCCGGTAGTGCTGTTTGAGTGGAGCTTGAAGAGCGCGCAGGTCCTCGGCTTCCATAGTGAGAAAGAAACCGCGTGAGCGGGGGAAAAGACAGCCTGGGTGGGAAAAACGTAAGCGGGAGGAGCAGGTCATCCGCTCCCCCCGCCTACGTTTTTACTTTCCCGCTTAGGTTCTTCCTTCCCGCTACTAGTGGCTGGTAACGCCCACACCGATCTGCAGGACGTCGGCCGAACCACCGTCAAAGCCACCGCGGAACCAGTTCGCAACCGGCGTGATCGACAGGTTGCGGCTCATGCGGACGTCGTAGCCAACGCCACCCAGAAGGCCGAAGCCGTTGGTGCCGCCGCCGCCAGCGTCGAGCGTGGAGTAACCTGCGCCGCCCTTCACGAACATGCCGTTCGTGGCCATGGGGTACCAGTAAACGGCACCGGAAATGTTAGCCATGGTCAGGCGGACACCCAGCTCGCTCTTCGTCCAAGCGTTGGTCTCTACGCCCACCAGCACATTCTGCCGGAGGGTAGTGCCCAGCTTCAGGTAGCCGCTCGGTGCGCCGCTCCGGCCGACGTCGCCGCAGCCATCGCAGCTGATGCCCATCGAGCCGTAGCCCAGGCCGCCGCCGATCCAGAACCCCTGCCGCGTCTGCGCCTGCTGAGCCGAAGCCGAGCCGGCAAGCAGAACTGCGAGAACCGCACTGAACCCAATTGCCCGGATTGAACCCATGTCGCCTCTTCAGTTGGAGAGAAGTGTGCCGAGCCGGCCGCCTGCCAGCCGCGAAGCGGTTGGTCGGTAAGGCAGATCGATCTCGGGTCGGAGATGGGAAGGCCGGGAGAGCCTGAGCTCACTTCGGCAGCTGGACGATCCCGCGCGTGTGACGCTCGGGACTCCTGGCTTTGCGTCCCCGCCTCGCGACGGGTTTGCCTTTTCGTGCAGCCCCTTGGTGGGGCGCCCGTGTATTTGCAAAACGTGGACCAATTCGGAGGCGTGAGGCGCGAGAGGGAAACAAAACGAAACGGGGGCAGCCTGAGCCGCCCCCGTTCCGCCCTAAGTTATGACCCGCCAGCGACTAACGCTTACGAGCTGGCGCCGCCTTGGTGCCGAAGTTATACGCGACCGCCAGCCCGAAGGTGGGATCGTTGCTGAAATCCGCGCCCAGCGGGATGCTGACGCTCGGGCGGACTGCGATGTTGGAGTTGAAAATGAGGCCAACGCCCACCGAGGCCAGGCCGTAGGTCTCGGAGCTCTCCAGCGCCGGGTTCGTGCCGTCGTCCAGCTTGTCCTTGCGGTACGCGAGGCCCAGGCCGGCGTTCGGGACGATCTGCATCTTCGGACTCGAGCTCATCACCTTGCCAACCGAGAAGCCCAGAGTGCCCTGCCGGCCCGACAGATCGGTGCCGCCGGCATCTATGTCCTTCGGGCCCATGCCGAACGACAGGCTGGCCACGGGGCACACCTGCGCCTTGGCCACCCGGCCGACGGTCAGCTGGTAACCGACCTGCGCACCGATATCCATGGCCGACCCATCGAACCCATCGTATGAGGTCCGCCCCAGATTGGCCTTGCCGAACACCCCAGCCGCCTGCCCATAACCGAAGCTGGCGCCAAAGCTGTTGGAAAGGTCGGTGAAGGCTGCATTGCCGGCCACCTGCATCTGGCCCTTGGCGTGCGAAGGAAGCCCTAAACAGGTCTGGGCCGCTGCCGGCGCGTTAACTACCGCGAACAGGGCCAACGAAACGACGAGCGTGCGGCGCATTCGTGTCTCCGTGAAAGAGAGTGTGGACGCACCCTGCGCGATCGAGGTCGATCGTCAACGCAGCGCCTAGGGCGGCGACTGCGAACTCGCGCGAGCAGGGGTCTGAAACGGAAACGCCCATCCCGGGTGGGATAGGCCGAAGAGAAGAGCAGAGGGCTCGGCTTCGGCAGCTGGACCATCCCTCGCTGAATACGCTAGGGACTCCTGGCTTTGCGTCCCCGCCTCACGACGGGTTTGCCTTTATCGGCGCCGCCCTTAGGGGCGACGATGACACGCTAACCAGCGGTTGCAGCGGGCGCAAGGGGGTATTGCAAGCAGTCACTTGCTTACAACAAGATCCTGCAGTATACTGGCGTATGACCGTCCGAAACCAGCTCCTCGCCGCCGCCGCCCGTCTGTATGCCGAGGCCGGCTACCGTGGTGCCACCACTCGTCGCATCGCCGGCGAGGCCGGCGTGAACGAAGTCACCCTTTTCCGGCATTTCGGCTCCAAGGACGCGCTGATTCGCGAAGCGATCACCCGGGCAGGGCTCACCGCGGTCACCGAGCTTCTGCCTCAGACTCCGCGCGACCCGTTCCGCGAACTGCGCGACTGGGCCAAAGCTCACATCGTCGAGCTACGGGAGCGCAGATCCTTGATTCGGACCTGTATGGGAGAGATCGAACAGCATCCGGGAATGTTCTCTGAGCAGAACAGCCCGCCCGCCGCGGCAGCAAAGGCCCTCTGTCATTATCTCCGCCGTGTTCGGGATGCTGGTTTGGCCAAGGCGCAGTTCGATGAGACGGCTGCGTCGGCCATGCTGATGGGTGCGCTCTTCGCGGACGCTATGGGGCGCGACATCATGCCGGATTTGTATCGGAACGAGCCGGAGCAGGCTCTGGACGAATACGTGCGGCTATTCCTTCGCTCGATCGGGGTTGGACGCCGCCGAAGTGTGGGTAATCCATGAACAGGTCCTCAACCAAGTTCGTGCTTCCGTGTTTGCTCTTGCCTCTGGTGATGCTGGCGGCGCCGGCCTCCGCTCAGCAGCAGGCCCGTACTATCACGCTGGGTGAGGCGCTCGAGCTGGCGGAGAAGCGCAGCGAATCCATCGGCATTGCCCGGGCCGGCCTGACCCGAGCGGAGGGTGACCGCCGGCGTGCCCGGAGCGCGTATTTCCCTCAGCTCAACGGGTCCGCCTCGTATCTGCGAGCCATCAAGAGTCAGTTCTCCGCTCTCGATGCGGGCGCCGACACCACCACGGCAGCGCCTGCCTGCAACCCATTCGTGGCCCAACCCGGGTTGCCGATCGATCAGCGAGTCGACTCGCTGGAGAACGCGGTGGAGTGCGCCAGCGCGTCGGATCCATTCGCCAGCCTCAGGAATCTTCCATTCGGTCGGGTGAACACCTACCGCTTCGGCGTGTCCTTCTCCCAAACACTGTTCAGCGGTGGCCGGGTTCGGGGTCAGGCGCAGGCTGCGGGCGCCGGTGTTCGGAGCGCGGCGATCGGGCTGACATCGGCCCGAGCCCAGCTTCTGCTCGACGTGACTGCGGCGTACTACGATGCCAGCCTAGCCGATCGCCTGTTCGCTATTGCCCAGGCCACCCTTGACCAGGCCGATACCACCCTGAGCCAGACCCAGCTGGCCAGGGAGGTGGGCAATCTCTCCGAGTTCGACCTGCTTCGCGCGCGGGTGACTCGCGACAATCAACGGCCGGTTGTGATTCAGCGTCGGGCCGATCGGGATCTGGCGTATTACCGGCTCAAGTCGCTGTTGGATGTTCCCCTCGATGAGTCGCTCATCCTTACGACCGGGTTGGGGGATACCGTCGAGGCCGACCCGGGACGGTTCGAGGCGGTGGTGGGGACATCGGGGGACACCGGAACCTCGGCCCGCGCGCCGGTTCGCCAGGCGGCCGAGGCGGTCGAAGCGCAACGGGGTCTGCTTCGGGTGGCTCGGGGCCAACGCCTCCCCCAGGTGGCGCTCACCTCTCAGTATCTCCACCTCGGATATCCGCAGCAGGTGTCTCCTTTCGGGGAGCGATTCGTGGATGATTGGGTGGTAGCTCTCGGGTTGCAGATCCCCATCTTCACCGGCGGGCGCATCGGCGGGGAGGAAGACGTGGCCCGGGCCAATCTGAGTGAGGCAGAGCTCCGGCTACAGCAGACCCACGAGCTGGCCGAGGTCGATGCCCGGAACGCCGCTACCCAGCTGGAGACCGCGGATGCCGCCTGGCAGGCCAGCGCCGGCACCGTCGAACAGGCGGCGCGCGCGTACCAGATCGCCGAGCTACGCTACCGGGAGGGCCTTTCGACCCAGACCGAGCTGCGCGATTCCCGCGTTCAGCTCCAGCAGGCGCAAGCCAGCCGCGCCCGCGCCGCCCGGGATCTTCAGGTCGCCAAAGTTCTCATCGTTCTGCTCCCGGCGCTCCCTCTGTCCGGGGCCGCGGGCGTGGCGCCGGGCGCATCGCCCGCAGCCTCCACCTCGTCCTCGATCGGCCCTCCAGCGTATCAGCCACCGCCGCCGCCGACTGCGGAGAGGGATTTCACAGGAACAAATCAACCGGGAACGGCAGGCCAATGATGCGCGAGCGGTGTCAGCAGTGTTCCTGGGCTGTGCTGATGGTTGTCCTCGTTCTGGTCGCGTGCAAGAAGAAAGCGACCGACACCGCCATGGTCGCGGATCCGGTGGTGCTGATCGGACGAGAGAACATCGCGGTGGCAAAGCTCGAGGAATTGCGAAGCGGCCCTCCCATCTCGGGATCACTGGAGGCGAAGACCGAGGCCAAGGTCAGGGCACAGTTCCTCGGGCAGGTGGAGCGCACCTTCGCCGACGAAGGTCAGCGGGTACGCCGCGGAGCGTCCCTCGCCCACCTCGAGGACAACGCTGTGCGCGACGGGTACCTCTCCGCCAAATCGGCAGTTCGCAGCGCCGAGTCGACGCTTCACAACGCTCGCCGGAATGCGGAACGGGCCACCCGGCTTGCCCGGGCGGGCGCGGTGCCGGAACGCGACCTCGAAACCGCCCAGCTGAACGTCACCAATGCGGAAGGCGCGCTGGCCGATGCGCAGGCCCGGCTGGCCCTGGCTGAGAAGAACCTCAGCAACACCAGGGTCCGCGCGCCGATCAACGGCACCGTCAGCCGGCGGGCGGTGGATGCTGGCGACGTAGTGCAGATCGGCACGGAGCTTTTCACTATCGTCGACCTCAGCAGCCTGCGCCTGGAGGCCACGGTGCCGGTCGAGGATATCGACCGTCTCAAGGTCGGAAGCCCGGTGGAATTCAATGTCAGCGGCTACGACCGACGCTTCACTGGCCGGATCGATCGGATCAATCCGGTAGTGGACCCCGCCACCCGCCAGGTGCGGATCTATGTGGCCATCCCCAACTCGGAACAGTCGCTCGTGTCGGGTCTGTACGCAGAGGGGCGGGTGGCGACCGATGCGCGCCGGACCGTTGCGGTGCCAGCCTCCGCGGTGGATCGCAGGGGGACGGCGCCGGTAATCCACCGCCTCAAGGGTGGAAAGGTGGAGGTGGTGCCGGTACGGCTCGGGGTCCGGGATGAGGCCACCGACCTGGTGGAGATTCTTTCCGGAGTATCCCCGGGCGACACCGTGTTGCTCGGCTCGGCCCAAGGGGTGACCGCGGGGGCCCCGATTCGGATCAGCGACGAGGAGGAGGCCAGCCGCTGATGTTCATCTCCGACTTTGCCATCAAGCGGCCCATCGTCACCGTCACCGCCATGGTGGCGCTGGTCGTCTTCGGAATCTTCGCCTTGCTGAACCTGCACACCGATGAGTTTCCCGACATCCAGCAGCCGGTCATCGGGCTCAATATCGTTTATCCGGGCGCGTCTCCTTCGGAGGTCACCCGGGAAATCATCGACCCGATCGAAGATGCCATCTTCGGCATCAGCGGCGTGGACGGCGAAAAATCCACCTGCTTCGGCACCGATGGCCTGGCTTCCTGCGCCATTTTCTTCGACTTCGAGAAGCCGATCCAGCAGGCGTCGCAGGATATCCGAGACGCCATCTCCACCAAGCGCGACGATCTGCCGGTCGAGATGGAGGAGCCGGTGCTCACCCGGTTCGATCCCTCCGAGCAGCCGATCATCACGATGACGCTCACCTCGGCCACGGTCCCGGCGACGACCTTGAGCCGGTTGGCCGACCCTGGCGTGGCTCGCGCGCTGCGGTCGATCCCGGGCGTGGCCCAGGTGAGCGTGGTTGGCAGTATCGAACGGGAGATGACGGTCGAGGTTCAGCCCCAGGCGCTGGAGGCCTCCGGTGTCAGCGTCTCAGAGGTCGTGCAGGCGCTCCAGGCGCAGAACCTGGCCGCGCCGGTCGGACGACTGAACGGCGACCTGGAGGAGCGCACCATCCGGCTGCAGGGCCGGGCCGAAGGGCCGGCCGATTTTGCCAAGCTGGTTGTGGCCGAGCGGCAGGGGCAGACCATACGACTGGGGCAGGTTGCCAAGGTGTACGACGGCACCGAGGAGCCCCGCACCCTGGCGCTGTACAACGATCGCCAGGCCGTGGGACTGGAGGTTATCAAGTCGAAGGGATACAGCACCACCCAGGTGAGCGATCAGATCCGGGGCCGGGTCGCCGGCTTACAGGGCACCATGCCGGCCGGCGTGAAGCTGGAGATCGTTCAGGACGCCGGCGAGCGAGTCAGCCGGGCGGTGGCAAACGTGCAGGAGGCCCTGATCGAAGGCGCTCTGCTGACCGTGCTGGTGGTGTTCCTCTTCCTGAACTCGTGGCGCTCGACGGTGATTACCGGCCTGGCGTTGCCGGTCTCGGCGCTGGCCAGCTTCATCGCCATCTGGGCCTTTGGATTTACCCTGAACACCATGTCCCTGCTCGGCCTGTCGCTCTCGATCGGGATTCTGATCGACGACGCTATCGTGGTGCGCGAGAACATCGTCCGCCATATCGAGATGGGGAAAGATCACATGCGCGCCTCGATCGAGGGCACCGACGAGATCGGACTGGCGGTGGCCGCCACTACGTTCTCGATCGTTGCGGTGTTCGTGCCGGTAGCGTTCATGTACGGCATCGCAGGCCAGTGGTTCAAGCCGTTCGCATTGACCATCGCGTGCGCGGTGCTGGTGTCGCTCTTCGTCAGCTTCTCGCTGGACCCGATGCTTTCGGCGTACTGGGCCGACCCCCAGACCGAAGCGCATGAGCGCCGCAATCCTGTCGCCCGCACGCTGGATCGCTTCAATCGGTGGTTCGACCGGCAGGCGGAGCGCTATCAGCGGCTGATCGCCTGGGCGCTCGACCACCGGCTGGCGATGGTGTTCATCGCAGTCGGATCGTTCGTGGGGGCCATCGCGCTCCAGGCGACGATCGGTGGTGCTGGGTTCATTCCGGTGAGCGATCGGAGCGAGGTGAGTCTCATTGTCGAAACCCCGCCGGGATCGAACCTGGAGTACACCAGGCTCAAGTCGGAAGAGGTCGCGCGAATCGCGCGGGCGCACCGAGAGGTGGCGTACACCTACACGGCGGTCGGCACCCCCATCCCCCTCCGTGCACCGGGCGTGGACCAGTCGCTGATC
>DATBSM010000225.1:0-2593 GCA_036559785.1 Gemmatimonadales bacterium | reverse complement strand
TCTCCCGGCGGCGCGCGGCCTGGAGGCCTCCCCAGCCGAGGTATACCACCGGTGTCCTCTACAAGTACGCCAAGCTGGTGTCGAGTGCGAGCGTGGGTGCGGTGACCGATCTCTAGTGCTCCGCAGCAGTCTGTGCGATTGCCGGGTGGCCACCGTGCCGGCTATGTAGCGCTGGCCGTCACGGGCCTCGTGCTCTTCGGCATACTGACCGAGGCAGTCATGATGGGTCGGACCGAGGCGTGGGACTCGCGGCTCATGCTGGACGTCGGAGCCTGGCGAGGGCCCGGACTCACCATCTGCATGAGGGCCCTGAGTGTAGTCGGCTCAGGCCTGGTGGAGTTTCCGGTAGCCTTTCTGCTGACCGGGCTTCTCCTAAAGAGAGGCAGGAAGGCTCAAGCCGGATGGTACGCGGGCGCAGTGCTGAGCGGCTGGGCCTTGTATGCGCTGGCCAAGCTCACCGTGCACCGCCATAGGCCTCACGTCATCAGCCATCTCATGCATGGTGCCGGCTGGTACGCCTATCCGTCGGGGCACAGCATGCTGGCGCCACTAGTCTTCGGGCTTGGCGTCATCGTCTGGGCGACACCCTGGAGGTCCGCAGGCGCCCGACGCGTCGCCCTGGCTCTGGCTGGACTTCTCTCGCTGGCAATCGGAATGTCACGCGTCTATCTGGGCTCACATTACCCCACCGATGTAATCGGCGGGCTCCTGCTCGGGAGTGCGTGGAGCGCCCTCTCGGTCCTGTGGTGGGAACGGCGACGGCGGCCGCGGGGGCATTCCTAGGCTCACCGGCCCCTGGCGACCGTCTCCAGTTGCCGCGCGTCGGTGACTCCCCGGGCCACTTTCTCGCCCATCTCGCGGGTCGTGAGAATCGGCTCTCCCCCAAGTGCGATGTCGGAGGTGCGCGCCCCGGCAGCCAGCACCGCCGCGATGCCCTCCTCAACTAGCTGAGCAGCCTCCGGCAGCGCTAGCCCGTGCCGCAGCAGCATAGCCGCCGAGCCGATGGCGCCGATGGGGTTGGCGACTCCCTTGCCGGCCAGGCTCGGGGCCGAGCCATGCACCGGCTCGAATAATCCCGGACCTTCTCCCAGAGAAGCGGATGGCAGCAGCCCCAGCGAGCCCACCAGCACTCCCGCCTCGTCGCTCAGGATATCGCCGAACAGATTCTCAGTGAGCAGAACGTCGATCGAGGACGGCTCGGAGATCAGCCGCATCGCCGCATAATCCACGTAGAGGTGCTCAAGCCGGACATCCGGATAGTCGGCGCCCAGGCTGCTCACCGTGTCGCGCCAGAGCTGCGAGACCTCAAGCACGTTGGCCTTGTCCACCGAGGTCACGCCACCGCGCCGCGCCCGGGCCAAACGAAACGCCACCCGCGCTACCCGCTCGATCTCCCCGACGTCGTAGCGCAGAGTGTTGACCGCACTGCGCTCACTGCGGCCGCGGGGCTCGCCATAGTAGAGGCCTCCCGTGAGCTCTCGCACGATGAGGAGATCCACACCCTCCAGTCGCTCGGCGCGGAGGGGCGACACCGCTCGCAAAGCCGGGTGCACCGCTACCGGCCTCAGATTGGCGTAGACCCCGAGCAGCTTTCGAAGGGCCAGAAGCCCGGCCTCGGGTCGCCGATCCCCGGTGGCCTGGGCCAGCGCTGGACTACCCACGGCACCGAGCAACACCGCATCCGCGTCCACCACGGCATCACGGGTCCGGGGCGGCAGGGCCGCACCCGCTTCGGCCACGCCGGCAGCGCCGATGGCGTACTCCGCGGTCTTTAGGCGGTAGCCGTAGACATCGGCCACCGCAGCCAGCACCCGCAGTGCCTCTCTGGTGACCTCGGGACCGATGCCATCGCCCGGCAGAACCGCGATCGTGAATTCTCTCATGCGTTCGCCGCGCTCAGGATAGACCTCTTCCGCTCGTAGTCGGCGATCAGGGGCTCGTCCAGAAGGGTCCGTCCGATCTCATCGAGGCCCCGGAGCAGCATCTCCCGCTGATACTCCCCGATCTCGAAGGTGGCCCGAAATCCTTCGGCATCGCGCACCTCGCGCGCTTCCAGATCGACCGTCACTTCGTAACTCGAGGAGACGGCACAGCGCCGGAACAAATCCGTCACCGCGGTCTCAGGCAGGACCACCGGAAGCAGGCCATTCTGCACGCAGTTCGAGTAGAAGATGTCCGCGAACGACGGCGCGATGATGGCGCGGAAGCCGAAGTCGGCCAGTGCCCAGGGCGCATGCTCGCGGGACGAGCCGCAGCCGAAGTTCTCACCGGTGAGCAGGACGGTTGCGCCGCGCGACTCGGGTCGATTGAGCTCGAAGCCCGGGTTCAGACTCCCGTCACTCAAATGGCGCCAGTCGTAAAAGAGAAACGCGCCGAAGCCGGTGCGTTCGATCCGCTTCAGAAACTGTTTCGGAATGATTTGGTCGGTGTCAACATTGGCTCGACCGAGCGCGGCGACCCGTCCAGTGTGCGAAACAAACGGCTGCATGACTTCCTCATCGTTATGCATACCAAACCGGCTTCGGCAACTCAAACGACTTTAAATGATACCTGTAACCCTAAGTATCAGTGTGTTTTACAGGCTGCGGCTCAG
>DATBSM010000224.1:0-6567 GCA_036559785.1 Gemmatimonadales bacterium | reverse complement strand
TGTCGAAATCGAATCAGTCGATAAACTCCTACCGGTTCATTCTGCCCAGCTCATGACCTACATGCGCCTCAGGGCAGTGCCTTCTGGGCTTCTTATCAACTTCAACGTTCAAACTCTATTCCACGGCATTAAACGAATTCTGCGGTAAGGTTTCTCCGTGCTACCTCCGTTGTTCTCCGTGTCTCCGTGGTGCGCAGTTATCGCATCTCAGCCAGCAGCACCAGGTCCGATGCGGTCGCGAGGTATATGGTCCCGTCCCGCACTGTGCCACTGTCACCCGAGTAGGCATCCCCAAGCTTGGTACCGTCGGGGAACACGCCAAAGACGCGTATGGTCTTGGGGCCCTCTCCCTGATCCATCGCCACCAGGACGCGATCCGGCCGCCCGCCCGCCTCGAGCGTCCGGCCGAAAATGTACGGTTTCGCCTGCAGGGTGCGATGCACGCCGGCCCCCACCGCCGGATGGGCCCGGCGGAACCGGCCCAGCTTCCGCCAGTGTTCCAGGACCCTGGCCGTGGCCCCGCCGCCCTCCATGTCCGCCCAATCCACGAGGGAGCGCAGATTGGCGTCTCCCTCGGCGCCTGCGACCCGAAGCGGTCGGGCCAACTCGTCCCCGTAGTAGATCTGGGCGGTGCCGGGTGCCAGGAGCAGACGGGTTCCGGCGCCGATGGGATCCTTCCGGTCACGGTCATACGGCGACCCGTCGTCGTGCGAGCTCAAATAGTTGAGGATACTGACCCCGCGCAGTGCCCCTTGATTCATCGTTGCGGAGTAGCGGGTGAAGAGGCCGTCCAACGATCCGGTATCGCTCTTGAACCCGAAGTTGATGAGGGCGTCGTACCCGTTAGAGAAAAAGTCCACGGTCCGGTCACCAAAGTTGTAATCCCTTCCCTGGCTGAGCTCCCAACCATAGACCTCACCCACCATATAGAAGGGAACGCTATCCCGAACCTCGGCTGGATGGGCGCGCCTCCAGCTTGCAAGGGCCTCCTCGGCCCCCCGCTTGAGCTCGGCGCTGACCGCCGGCTCGAAGTGCTTGGCGGTGTCCACCCGGTAGCCGTCGAAACCAAGCTCGCGCACCCAGTCGGTGAGCCACTTGATGACATAGTAGCGCGGAGCGCGCGGGTAACCGGTGCGGCGAAAGAAAGTGTCGAGGCCGGCCACCTCCTGGTCCCGGCGTCCCTCCCGCGTCCACTTCTCGAGCAGGGCGGGAGGCAGCTCGACCGGCGCGTCGCGATCGGTCCGGACGTCCGGAAGAGTGGCCACCAGGGTGCAATCGACCGTTGTGACGTAGTCCTTATAGGAGCAGTTCGGCGCGGTGCGAACCCAGTCGTCCGGCCATGCCGGATCCTGCCCCGTGGTCGGCCCCGTGTGGTTGATGACCGCGTCCATGAGCACGCGGATGCCGCGCCGGTGGGCCGCATCTACCACCGCGCGAAGATCTTCCTTTGTTCCCAGCGCCGGGTCCACGGCGGTCCAGTCGCGGGTCCAGTAGCCGTGGAAGCCGTACGTCTTTCCCGTTCCCTCGTCCACGCCGGCGTGGATCTGTTCCACGAAGGGTGTCATCCAGATTGCGGTCACGCCCAGGCTGTCGAAGTATCCTTCCTCGATCTTCTGGAGCACCCCGGCCAGGTCTCCACCCTCGAAGCTGCGCAGCAGGGCCCCGTCGTGGGCACGGCCCAGCGCGCGGTCGTTAGCCGGGTCCCCATTCTGAAAGCGATCGGTAAGCAGGAAATAGATTGTGGCGCTGTTCCAGAACACGGCCGGGTCGGTGGGTAGGGTGGCCGCAGCCGAGGGAGGGACTTTATCGGTCTCGGGGCTGGGGCCACATGCGGCCAGGGTGGCCCCGAAAAACAAAAGCGTGCGCAGTTGCTTTGCCACGATCAGACCGAGGTTGGAGGGAACCCCGGGTGCCACGTCCCGGCCTCCGGCTCGTCCTTGTCTTCCACTCGCAGCGTGAGCAGTGCGGCAAGGATCAGCGACCCGCCGCCGATGGCGAGGGCATAGATCGCCTCACCGCCGAAGAAGCGACCCACGAAAAACCCGAGGAGGGCGGCCGCGACGATCTGCGGGATCACGATGAAGAAATTGAAGACCCCCATATAGTAGCCCATTTTCGACGGCGGCAGCGACCCTGTGAGGATCGCGTATGGCATGGCGAGTATGCTGGCCCAGGCGATCCCGACCCCCACCATGGAGGCGAGCAGGAGCCGGGGGTCCTTGAGCACGAGGATCGACAGGAGCCCGAGGGCCCCACAGATCAGACAGATCGCGTGCGCGATCCTGCGATTGGTCCGCCGGGCCAGGATCGGGATGCCGAATGCGACCACTGCCGCGACGCCGTTATAGGTGCCGAACCCTACTCCCACCCAGTTGGCGCCCTCATTGTAGAGGGCCGAGCCCGCGTCGGAGGTGCCGTAGAGATGGCTGGTCACCGCCGGTGTCGTATAGATCCACATGGCAAAGAGCGCGAACCAGGAAAAAAATTGTACCCACGCCAGCTGCTTCATCGTGCGGGGCATGTCCTGGAAATCGTTCAGGATGGTGACGAACCCGTTGTCGTAACGGCCGCTCCGCTGCAGAAAACCACTGAGGATGAGCAGCGCGCCGGCGACGGCCACTCCGGCCGAAAGAATCATCACCTGGTAAATGGCCGCACTGGCGAGCCAGGCGCTCAGCACCAGCCCCACCGCGAGCAGGATCGAGCCCACCCGGATCTGGCGCCCGCCGTTCAGGGCGAACTCCCCGGCCGTTCGCCGCTCTACGACCGCACCTTCCCGCGCCTGATTCTCCGTGAAGCTGGCCATCTCCTCCGGGGCATACTCCTTCGCCCGCACCACCGTCCACAACACTGCCAGGAAGAACACCGCGGCACCGAAGTAGAACGAGAGCCGCACCGAGTCCGGAATCATGTGCGGCGGCGCCTCGTTGCTCACACCGAACTGTGTGGTCAGGAGCCAGGGGAGCATGGAGGCCGCCACCGCTCCCGTCCCGATGAGGAAGCTCTGCATCGCGAAGCCGGTGGTTCGCTGCTCGGAGGGGAGGTTGTCCCCCACGAAGGCACGGAACGGCTCCATGGAGATGTTGATCGAGGCATCCATGATCCAGAGCATCCCGGCCGCCACCCACAGCGCCGGTGAGTTCGGCATGGCCACCAGGGCCAGCGACGCCAGAATCGCTCCCACCAGGAAGTAGGGACGTCGCCGGCCCAGCCGGTTCCAGGTGCGATCGCTGAGGTAACCGACCACCGGCTGGATCAGGAGCCCGGTCACCGGTGCCGCGATCCAGAGGATCGGGATGTTCTCCACTTTGGCACCCAGCGTCTCGAAGATCCGGCTCACATTTGCGTTCTGTAGCGCGAAGCCGATCTGAATGCCGAGAAAGCCGAAGCTCATGTTCCAGATTTCCCAGAACGTGAGCCGCGGCTTGGACCCCGGGGTGAACTTAGCCGCGGTAGCGGCGTGTGTTGCCATGGACCTAGGCCTCGGATTTAGGAGATGTCACCACCAAGTGCAGCTGCCACTCAACCGCCACCCCAACTGCGCACCACGGAGGCACGGAGAAACACGGAGGCTGCACGGAGGTGTCCACGCGGTACTTCTGGTTGTCCAATGGAACTGAATGTTCCACCACACCGCCCCACAGCGTAGAAATACTGACGTGATGTTGCAGTCTCCGTGCTGTCTCCGTAGTTCTCCGTGTCTCCGTGGTGTGCAGTTCAATAGCCGGACCGCCGGGCGCCGTCGAGCCGGAGGAGAAGCTCGTCCACCTCGGGATCGGTAAAGACCTCGTCGAGAAGTCGCCGCATCGGCCGCTGCCAGTTGGGACGCAAGGACGACGGAGTCCCGGGAAGGTTCACAGACTCTTCTTCGAGCCAGAGGTCCTCGAGCCAGGGAACTACCAGCGGGCTGTTCGACTGGCCGAGCCACTCCAGCACCGCGATCAGAAAGGCGCGCGGGTCCTCTACGCTACTGCCCAACTGGCTGGCGAGCCACTGAATCGCCCTCAGTCGTTCCTCGGTGACTGCCGGAACCCCCGACTCGGCCAGGAGACCGTAGCGCACCCGGTCGGCAATGTCGTTGCCTTTGAGCCAGCCCGCGAACGTCGGGGTGTCGTGGCTGCCGACGAGTGCCATGTCCGCTGCGGTTGGCAGGGCGACGTCCGGACCGGCCGAGGCCTGGAACATCGCGAGGTACATCCCCCAGATCCGGTGACGCGGTAGCGCCTCGTAGATCTCGCGAGGCACGGTGCCCAGGTTCTCGCCCACGACCTCGCACCGGTGGCGGTTCGACTCCAGACTCAGAACGGCAAACAGCTCCTCGGCTGGATACGACACGTAGGTTCCGTCGTGAAGCCCGAACCCGTGAGGGATCCAGTACAGGCGGGTCCAGGCCATAATGTGGTCCACCCGAAGCACGCTCGCGAGGCCGGCCTGGTGGGCGATGGACGCCGCCAGGTAGCGGTGACCCTCGCGACGCGACGCTCCCGGGAGCACCGGACTGAAGCCCCAGTCCTGTCCGCTCGGGAATCCCTGGTCGGGAGGGGCACCGACCGACATCCCTTCGCCGAACAGGGTCTGACGGGACCAGGGATCGTAGCCGTCCGGATGACCGCCCACGGCAAGGTCCAGCCCCAGGCGAAACCCGTCGCGATCGAGTCGCTGTCGCAGGTCGTGGAGCTGGCGGCGAGCCAGGGTCTGGGCCACGAGGTGAAAGCGCTCCTCCTCGAGATCCACCTGATTGGGGTTCAGGGTGCCGGCCCGCGCGGCCGCCGGCCAATCGCGCCAGTTCCTGCCGAGCCGCGCCTGCGCGCCGCGAAACCGGGCGTAGCGGATCAGCTCCTCACCCAGCTCGGACGCCGGTGCAACCGGGTGTCCCGCCAGGGCGGCGCGGACCTCGGCGTCGCCCCGGCTCACGTCCAGAGAGGTGGGGACGGGCGACGGGCGATGAGCCTCACCGAGGTCGAGAATCAGCTCGGACCAGAACAGGCGGCTCACCGGTGAGTACGGACTGGGCTCCGGCCACTGCGTGTTGAAGGTCGGCACCAGCGGGAGGACGGTGACCAGGTCGCCGCCCCGCTCACCCACCCAGCGACAGAGGGACTCGAGGTCCTGGAGGTCTCCGAGGGATCGGCTCCGCGCAGAGCGGAGCGCGGCGAGATGGGTGCCGACTCCCCAGCTCCGATGTGTGCTGGGCCGGCGCCATGCGTGTACCGGTGCGGCAATCACCGTAGAGGTCTCGACTCTGCCTCGGGTCTCTACTGTGAGACGGTGGTAGCCTGAGGGAAGCGTGCGTGCCGCCCGAAGCTCCGCTCCCGTTGCTTCGAGGGGGATGATCTCCCCGTCCTCACAATGCACTTCCGCACGAACCGGTCCGCCCTTGGGGAGCGGAATGGGTGACAAGGCTCCGTCCCACGCGACGAGCACGGGCGGCAGGATTCCCGCGCTGGCAGTCTCCCGGTGTGCGCGCAGCGCGCCGGCGGCATCGCTCGGCCGCTCGACGGGGGCGCCTAGCGCCGCGCAAACGCGCACGAGGGTCTCGGGGGCCACGGTGATGCGCTTGCCCAGGCCGTTCACGTACCGGGTATGCACACCCATGGCCCGGGCGAGCGAGCGGAGCGCCTTCAGCTCATCCATGCGCGGAAATGATCATCTCGCCGGCCGTATTCGGATCGCCTGGCCGCCTCCAGGTGCGAGCACGACACGCAGGCGGGTCGCGGAGGTGACCTGGCGTTTCGTGATGCTGACCGGCAGGGGGTTGTCCACCCAGTTGGCCTTCGGACCGTCGGCATAGATCTCGGCGACGTACCGCCGGCCCGGTGTCAGGAACGAGAGCGGGAGGTCGAGGGTGCGGCCTTCCTCATCGGTAATGGCTCCCACGAACCAGTTCCGCCCGCCGCGCTCCCGGCGCGCGACCATTACGTAGTCGCCGATCCTGCCGTCGATCACCCGGGTGGTGTCCCAATCGACCGCGACATCGCGAATGAACTGAAACGCCGGCTGCCGCTCATAGTTCTCCGGGAGATCGGCCGCCATCTGCATGGGGGAGTAGAGCACGACGTACAGCGCGAGCTGTTTCGCCAGGGTGGTGCGAACTCGCGGCTCCTCTGGCCGGCGGACGCGCAGCAGATCAAAAATCCCTGGCGTGAAGTCCATGGGCCCGGCGAGCAGCCGGGTAAAGAAGAGAATGGTTTCGTGCTCCGGCGGGTTGCCTCCGTCGCCACTCCAGGCGTTGTACTCCTGCCCCCGGGCGCCCTCGCGGCTCATCATGTTGGGATAGGTGCGGCGCTCCCCGGTATCGTGCATCGGCTCGTGGACGTCGAGCATGATGTGGTGCCGGGCCGCCGCTTCGATCACACGGCGGTAGTGCTGGACCATGTACTGCGAGTAGTGCGAGTGGCCCTCGCTGGTCAGGTCGGTCACGTAGCCAGACTTGATGGCGTCGAGGCCCAGCGATTGATACAAGGCGAAGGCGCTGTCCAGCTGGCGCTCGTAGTTCTGGATCCCGCCCGAGGTCTCGTTGTGCACGATGAGCCGCACGCCCTTCTCCTTCGCGTACGCGGCGATCGC
>DATBSM010000223.1:0-6948 GCA_036559785.1 Gemmatimonadales bacterium | reverse complement strand
GCGACTCGCGACTTATTCAACCTCATCAATCGACCTCGGCCAATCCTGCTTCAGCAACCGCGACATCGCCCGGTCCGCCAGGAGTCGTCCTCCGGTCTGGCACCGGGCGCAATAGTTAGTCTCGTTCTCGGCATAGCGGATCCTCTGCACCGGGGTGCCACAGTCCGGACACGGCAGGCCGAAGCGCCCGTGCACCGCCATGCCATCTCGGAAGGCGGTCACCTTCTCGGGAAACGTCTCACCAGTCTCCCGTCGCAGTCGTTCTATCCAGTCGGTCAGCGTTTCCCGGGTTGCCCGGTACAGCGTGGCGACGTCGCCCTCGCTCAGCCGGCGGGTAAGCGTCAGCGGCGAGAGCCGGGCTCGGTGCAGGATCTCGTCTGAGTATGCGTTTCCGATCCCGCTGAACAGTCGCGGATCGGTGAGCGCCCGTTTCAGGGTATGGCTCTCCGAGGCCAGCCGTTCGGCAAAGCTCGCCAGGTCGGCCTCGAGCACCTCCAAGCCGCCCCGCTCGAACTGCTGCAGCGCCTGGTTTCCGGAAACGATATGAATGGAGGCCCGCCGCTTGCTACCGGCCTCAGTCAGGAAGAGCAGGCCATCGGTGAACTCGAAGACCGCCAGCACCAGCTTCCCACCGGCCTTCTTGCCGGGCGGGTACCAACGAAAGCGCCCTGCGATCATCAGGTGGATGACGACGAAGACATCGCCTTCAAGCGAGAAGACGATCCGCTTTCCCATCCGCGACAGGCCGATCACCCGCTTCCCCTCCAGCGCCGACAAGGGCGGGTCGACTGACCGGAGCACGAAGGGGTTCCTGATGGTCAGGCGGAGCAGCGGCTGATGAAGAATGCGAGGTGTCAGCTGGGAGAGGTACAGCGTGATGTCGGGAAGCTCGGGCATCTGGGGCTCTACTCCACCATCCCGTAACCCCCGGACGGACGCACCTTGGCCTTGGAGCCTTTTTCTATCAGCTCGACCCACCCGGCAGGATCGAGGCTCGCGCCCCCGACCAATACCCCATCGAGCTGGGGCCGGGTCAGCAACAGGGCAACGTTCTCCGTGTTCACGCTGCCGCCGTAGAGAATGGGCACCCGCCCGCTCACGCTGTGACGACCCAGCTCCATCCGAATCAATTCGTGAATCTGGGCCGCATCGTCCGGGGTGGCGTTCTTCCCGGTGCCGATGGCCCACACCGGCTCGTAGGCAAGCACTACCCTGCTCCAATCCGCGGGCTCCAGGATGGCCAGGAGGGCGCCGAGCTGGCGCACGATGACCTGCTCGGTGCGTGACCCATCACGTTCCGCCAAGGTTTCTCCCACACAGACCATCGGCGTCATGCCGGCAGCCAGGGCCGCCCGCGCCTTCTTCGCCACCTGCTCGTCAGTCTCGCCGAAGAGATGCCTCCGCTCGGAGTGCCCGGCCAGCATGATTCGGGCACCGGCTTCCATCACCATTGGAATCGAAATCTCGCCGGTAAATGCGCCCTTCATTTCCCAGTGCGCGTTCTGGGCCCCGACTCTGACGTCGGACCGGCCTTGCATTGCCTGGGAGAGGGCCGACAGTGAGACCACAGGCGGGTAGAACCAGAGGCTCCGTCCCTCGGTCGGCGCCGTGAGCGCCAGGAATTTCTTGGCGAACTCCCGGGCCTCCGCCGGCCCCAGATTCATCTTCCAATTGGCCGCGAAGATGAGCTTGCGCTCACTCATGCTTCATCCAGTGCCGCGACTCCGGGCAGCTCTTTGCCCTCCAGGAACTCGAGCGACGCACCACCCCCAGTGGACACGTGGGTGATCCGGTTCGTCAGCCCGGCCTGGGCCACGGCGGCCGCCGAGTCGCCACCGCCGATGACGGTGACCGCGCCATTGGCGGTTGCCTGCGCCATGGCCCGCGCGACCGCCAGGGTGCCGTGGTCGAACGGCGGCGTCTCGAACACGCCCATCGGCCCGTTCCAGACCACCGTACCCGCCCGCTCGATGCTGGATGCGAAGGTCTTCTCCGTAGCAGGATCGATATCGTAGACGGCCCAGCCCTCCGGAATCGCGTCGCGCTTCACCGTCCGAGTCTCGGCACCCGCCACCAGCTCCCGCGCAACCACCGCGCCCGTCGGCAGCACCAGCTTCTTGCCCGCCTTCTTCATCAATTCCCGGGCGAGGTCGACCCGGTCGGGCTCCACCAGCGACTTTCCAGTCCCCAGTCCCATCGCCTTGAAAAAGGTGCAGGCCATGGCACCGCCCAGGAGAATCTCGGCCACCTTGGGAAGAAGTGCCTCGATGAGATCGATCTTGCCGCTGATCTTGGCACCGCCGAGCACGGCAACAAAGGGACGCTTGGGCTGGTGAAGCGCCTCGCCGAGGTAGCGGAGCTCGCGCTCCATGAGGAGGCCCGAGACGGCCGGCTTCAGGAGCCGAGCGATGGCCTCTGTGCTTGCATGAGCCCGATGCGCTGAGCCGAAGGCGTCGTTCACGTAGAGATCTCCCAGCGCGGCAAACCGCTCGGCAAGCGATTCGTCGTTCTCCTCCTCCCCCGGGAAGAAGCGGGTGTTCTCGGCCACGGCCACGCTGCCCCGAGGCATGCGCTTGGTCACGGCCACCGCTTCAGGGGAGGTCGGATCCGCCAGAAAGGTGACCGGAGAGCCCAACATCTTTTCCACCGCCCGTACCACCGGCTGCATCGAGTATTTGGCGTCAGGGCCGTTCTTGGGACGGCCGAGGTGGGAGAGCAGTACCAGCCGGGCGCCGCGGTCGCGCAGATACTTGATAGTCGGCACCGCCGCCCGGAGCCGGGTGTCGTCGGTGACCACTCCATCCTTGAGCGGCACGTTGAAGTCCACCCGAACCAGCGCCCTGCGGCCCTCGAGCGATCCCTTGTCCAACGACTCGAGCGTCCGCTTCACCGCCGCGATCCCACGTAGCGCATGAGATCGACGCAACGCGCGGAGTAGCCCATTTCGTTGTCGTACCAGGAGGTCACGTTGACCAGGGTTCCGCCGACGACGTTGGTCGAGAGTGCGTCCACCGTGCTGGACTGCAGCGAGCCGATGTAGTCCACCGAGACCAGCGGCTCGTCGCTTACCGCAAGCAGGCCCTTGAGGGGACCGGTCTTGGCCGCTTCGCGGAAGGCGTTGTTCACTTCATCGGCCGAGGTGGCCTTCTGCACTACGCAGGTGAGCGCGACGACCGAGACGTCGGGTGTGGGGACCCGGAGGGAAACGCCGTCGATCTTGCCCTTCACCTCAGGCAGGACTAACCCGGTTGCCTTGGCCGCACCGGTGGTGGTCGGAATAATCGAGAGCGCGGCCGCGCGGGCCCGGCGCAGATCCTTGTGCGGCAGGTCGAGAATCTGCTGGTCGTTGGTGTACGAGTGCACCGTGGTCATGAACCCACTGACAAAGCCGAAGCGATCGAGGATCACCTTCACCACCGGGACCAGGCAGTTGGTGGTGCAGCTCGCGTTGGAGATGATGTGGTGCTTGGCGGGGTCGTAGGCCTGGTGATTCACCCCGTAGACGATGGTGATGTCTTCCTTCTTGGCCGGTGCCGAGATGATCACCGTCTTGGCTCCGCCGGACAGGTGCAGCGCCGCCTGCTCCCGATCGGTGAACCGTCCGGTAGACTCGAGCACCACCTCGACCCCGAAGTCTTTCCAAGGGAGCTTGGCCGGATCCTTCTCCGATAGCACCCGGACCGTCTTCCCGTCGACAGCGAGCGCATCCCCCTGCGCGCTGACCTCGCCGGGATAGCGTCCGTGCACCGAGTCGTACTTCAGCAGGTGGGCGAGGGTCCTGGTGTCGGTCAGGTCATTGACGGCGACGAACTCCAGCTCGGACGCCTTCATCGCCTTGGCGGCCCGCACCACATTGCGGCCGATCCGGCCGAAGCCGTTGATGCCTACTCGGATTGCCATTCGAGCTCCTGTAGATGTTAGCCCCGCCTAGCTCAGATCCACCACGGCCCTCGCAAACGTAACCGCCTCGACCCGCGCGGCGCCTGCCTCGGCCAGCGCCGCTCCTGCGGCGGCGAGTGTGGCGCCGGTCGTGAACACATCGTCCACCAGGACCAGAGCGAGTCCTGGCGCCGGCCCGGCGTGAAATGCCCCGGAGACGTTGGCGTGGCGTGCCTCCGGGGTTAATGCGGTCTGGGTTCGCGTCTCTCGCACTCGCTGCAGGAGATCGGCGCGCACCGGCAGTCTCACCAGGCGGCCGAGCGCGTCGGCAATGCGCTCACTCTGATTGTACCCCCGCTCCCGCAAACGCCGCGCGCCCAGCGGAATCGGTATCAACGTTACCTGCCCCGTCAATGGCTCGAGCCGCTGCATTGCCTCCGCCATCCCCTCCGCCGCCCTGCTCCAGCCCTCGTACTTGAGCCGGTGCACGGCGGTCCGGGCCGATTGATCCAGCCAGACCGCGCTCCGCGCCCGTGCGAGGCCTGGCCGCCACTCCGCGCAGAGCCGGCATTCCAGACCCTGCTGGGACGGCTGACCACAGCGATCGCAGAGCGGATGGGGTACCGTTCGCCAGCGCATCCGGCACAAACTGCAGATGAGCGCGTCGCCTTCGCGCTCCGGTACCGGCTCATTACAGAGCAAGCAGGCGGCGGGGAGCAGCCAGCGCTCGACGCCGGCCAGCGTGGTGAGAATGCGATCAGCGAAGTGCGGCATTGACCGCTGCCCGCATCACCTCGACCGGAGCCTGCTTGTTGGGAAACCAGCGCTCCAAAGCGGCAGCGCCCTGGGCGACCAGCATGGCCCGGCCATCCGCGGAGCGACGGACCAGGGGCCGGACGGCGCGGATCCAGGACGTCTCTCCGCGAGCATACACCATGTCGAAGGCGATCTCGGCCCGGGGGAACCGGTCCACTTGGATCGGGAGCGGGTCGCCGGCCGCGAGACCGAGCGGAGTAGAATTGATCAACACCCGGCACTCCGCGGCCGGTGCCAGCGCGACACCGCGAGCCGAGATCCAGCGTTCGAATCGCTGCTGCCGCTCGGGGCTTCGCGAGCCGGCTGACACCGACACTTCCAGTTCCCGGGCCGCGGCCACGGCCGCCCGCGCACCACCGCCGGTGCCGGCGATGAACCACGGCGCATTCGACACCCCGAGCTGATGCAAGGCCTCGATCAGGCCCTGGACATCGGTGTTGTCGCCCACGGTCCGTCCGTCCTCGTTCCAGAAGGTATTGCACGCCTCGACCGCCTGGGCCGCGTCGTGGCAGACGTCCACCGCTCCCGCCGCCACTTCCTTGTGCGGCACCGTCACGTTGCCGCCGCCTCCCGCTCGCCCCAGCGAGCGCATGAGCGCCGGGAGGTCGTCGGCCGAGCATCGCAGAGGGACATAGGCGGCGGGTAATCCGAGGACTCGGAAGGCGGCGTTCTGCATGAGGGGCGAGAGGGAGTGGCTGACGGGGTCGCCCAAGATTGCAAAGACGCGGGTGGCGCCGTCCCTCACCGCACGGTGCCGGCCACCCGGCTCACCACCCCGCCGATCAGCTCACCGAGCTCATCATATGTCTGGCGATAGCTGGCGAGGTCGGAGCCGAACGGATCGCTGACCTCGGCTCGACTCTCGTCCCGTCCGGCGTACTCGCCGAGCACGTGCACCTTGTCTTCCCCGCCCAGCTCGGCCACGCGGGCCCGGTGGTGGCCCGACATCGTGAGGATGAGATCGGCCGACTTGACCAGCTCGCGGGTGAGCAGCTGCGCGCGGTGCGCGCTCAGGTCGACCCCATGCTCCAGGCCGACGAGATAGGCGCCTTCGGATACCGGTGCACCGTCCCAGGCCCCGGTGCCGGCTGAGGACACCGTCACCTGCTCCGCTCCCCGGCTTGCCAGCGCCTCGCGCAGCAGCGCCTCCGCCATAGGGCTGCGACAGGTGTTGCCGGTGCAGACGAAGAGGACGTGCATTCTCAGAAGATAACAGCGGGGCTGCGGGGCGGCGGGGCAGCAACCGCACACCAGCGGAGATCTCGCTCGCTAGCCAACTGCCCCGCAGCCCCGCTGTCCCGCTGCCCCGCGGTCATGGTGCCAATCTCCCCGCCGCTCGTCGTAACTCCGCTCTTGGAATCGCCCCCTCCCGAACCATCCTCGGCATGATCCCGGTGCAGTCGACCAGCGTGGAAGGCGGAACGTTGCCCAGCACGCCACCATCCAACACCAGCAGCTCCCCGTTCCGTTCTTCGGGGCCGAACAGCTCGACCAGCCGGTCGGCGCCTGGTGCCGGTGGTCCGCCGGGTCGGTTGGCCGAGGTCGACGTCAGCGGCTCGCCCAGCGACGCAACCAGCCGGGCGATGCCGGCGTGTGACGTATACCGCACCGCGATGCCCCCCTCCTTGCCGCGCAGCTCATCGGGCAACCGGCCTTCGCCTCCAGGAAGAACCAGAGTGAGCGGCCCGGGCCAGAACGCATCTGACAGCGCGGTGGCCGAAGGGTTGAAGACCAGACCCCAGTCCTCGGCCATGCGCCGGCCGGATATAAGCAGCAGGAACGGCTTCCCCTCCGGCCGTCCCTTCAGCCGGCCCAGTGTGGCCACGGCCGCGCGAGTCGGTGCCGAGCCCAGGCCGTACACGGTCTCGGTTGGATAGGCCAGCAGCTTGTCGGCTCGGAGGTGGCGTCCAATCTGAGGAATCGCAGCCGAGACCTCCGCCTCCGTCTGGAACGGAAGAATCACCGGACCGCTCCCGCGAGGAGCTCGGCAAGCGCGAGATCCTCAGGGGTCGTGATCTTGATATTCCGGCTGGAGTCCGGCACCAACCGGACGGTATGTCCCATTGACTCAACCAGCGCGCAGTCGTCCGTGGCTCGATGGCCTATTCGTGCGGCGCGGGCATGCGCCCCTTCCAGCACCGTACGCGGAAAGGCCTGCGGGGTCTGCGCCCGCCAGAGCCGTGCCCGAGGACGGGTGCGCAGGATCCGGGTGGGGTCATCACCGGCAACTTCCTTCAATGTGTCGCTGAGCGG
>DATBSM010000222.1:0-10587 GCA_036559785.1 Gemmatimonadales bacterium | reverse complement strand
CGCCAGCGTGTCTCCCTGTTCCAGTACGACTTCCCCATTCTTGGACCAGCGAATACCAACCTTCTTTCCTGAATCCGCGTCATCCCAGCGGTACCAGACCGCCACCTGCTTCGTGGTGTCTGGGAACTCTGTCCCGACCCGCCCTGGATCGAAGGTATCGTTATCGCTTGCGCTCAGGCTCACAGCCTCGATGTCCGCCTCGGACGATGTTGGAGCATACTCCTGGAGTGCAACCTTGTCCGGCGTAGTACAGGCGCTCAGCGCCAGCAGCATGGGCACAACGGCCGAGCGCAGAAATGGCCGGGAATCTGGGGCAAGCATGGTGTTTCTCCTTGAGTTGATCACCGTCCTGCAACGCATTTGTCGAGAGCCGAGGCTCTCCCTCGAGGTCGTCGCCATGAGCGCCAGCCTCTTACTCCTCCAGCCTCGGCAGAAAGCTGATATCCATCACGTATTTCTTGGCATCGTTCGGGTCCACCAGTACGTCGATGGCTTCCCCCTTGATGTACTCGCTCGGGTCAAACCAGATGTTCTCGCTCTGAAATAGCCGCACGGTGTGGGAAGCAGGATCCGAGAACTGCGACACGATCTGGTAAGGAGAGCGGCCGTTGACCCGCAGAGACTGGTTGAGCTCGACGCCCTTGAATGCCGTCTTCATCCTGCGTCCGTGCTGGCGCAGCCACTCGGCCCGCACCTTGCCGCGCCGGCGGACGAAGATCATGCCGAGCCCGATGGTTGCGAAGACCAGCCCCAGGGCGAAGACGATCAGAAATCCGAACCACAGCTGGAAGAACGACTTGATTCTGGCACGCTGAGGATCGGCCGGATGGTACAGCACCTTTACCGCCTCTCCCACGCGATAGGACGGAGGGCTCGATCCCACGCTGGAGACGAACTCGATGTGCTTCCCTGTTGCGGTGGTGAACTCCACCACCGGCCGATAGGTCGTACTGGAGCCGCCGGAGCTCGAGCTGGAGCGGGACCGCTCCAGGTCGGTCACCCTTCCATCTGCCTCCACTGCCCGGCTGATGAAGCTGGTGGTGTTGGAGAACACGAAGAAGCTAGCCACCAACATTCCAATGCCTATGGCGCTGAACACGCCGCTGACGATCTTGAGGACTTTCATTGGCTCCTCCGGGCGGCCACGGGCCCCTCCAACAAGGCTGCGACTTGGCTCATGAGCGGCTTGCTCCACAGCAGCTCCGCGTGGTTGAGGTCCGTCGACCTGTGGATCGACCACGGCAGCCTGGCGCTGGCGTCCGACACGAGCGCATCACCCCTGTCCGGGGTAACCTCGGGAGCGAAGTCGCGGATCTTGTCGAGAATCGGCGACACACTCGTGATCTCGACCGGTTTCACGCGCCAGACGAAGTACTGCCCGTACTTGGCGCTGTACTGCGGTACGGCGCTTTCAGCGTCGAATATCCAGGTGTAGAGGCGATAGACCCGCGGGTTGGTGCCGCCGAACGTGTAGTAGGTCACGTCATCCAGTTTTTTCTCGCCCTCAGCCAGGCTCCGTATGAGGGGAGAGCCGGGCGAGAGTTCTCTGGTCTCGTCATCCATGAGCAGTTTGGTCATCGGCCGCATCGCCTCCACGGCCAGCTCCTTGAGCTCCACCTTCAGCGGGGCTGTAATGATCGGCGGGGCGCAACAGTCGATCAGGTCCACGATTTCAGCGGCGAGCTTGCCCGGTGTCCGGCCCAGCTCGCTACCCTGGTGAGGCGAGTGCAGGGTGATCGCCCACCTGACCCTGCCCATGCTGCCCTTCTCCTTCAGCAGTTTTCGTATTACCAGCCCGCCACGGCTATGTCCGATGAGGGCGACCGGAGGGGGAGCGCCCGGGCTCCTCGCTGCGGTCTGAGCGAGCAGGGAATCGAACGCAGCTCGGGCGGAGGGCATCGCGTCGGCCATCGTAAGCTTCTTCTGACTCCAGGTGGCTACCGTGAAGCCCTGCTGCACGAGGAAGTCGAACCAGTTGTTCTCCTTGTCCCACTCGGCTCGGTTTTCGTCCTTGCCGTAGAGCCACTTCGACTTTCCAATCTTGTACACGCCCACGTTCGGGGCGGCGTGGGTCTCGCCGATCCTCTTGTTGCCGGGGTGATGCTGGTAGTCATAGGCATACTCGGTACTCGACGGCGCCGTCCACGTTCGCGCATCCTGGTGCAGTCCGTGCACCAGGAGGATTGCAGGCCGCGTCGGATCGGCGGCGCAGGAGATCCGCCCCAGCTGATCAGCCCCGGCCTGCTGCTTCCACCAGCTGCGCACCGTCGGGGAGCAGCCCGCAAAGGACGGGAGCTCGGTATTGGCGGCACCCGCCGCTGCCGATCCGGGCTGAGCCGGTGGCGCGGGTGCCGGCTGCGCCGGAGCGACGCGCCCCGGGAGCGCTGGTTTGAGCTTGGGACTCGGCGCCTGGCCGCTCAGAAGGGCTGGAGCGAAAGCGCAGAGGGCACCGAGGCTAACCGCCCGCATATTCCGACCAAACATGATGTACCTCCCCAGTCTCAACACTTGGTCCCGTCGGCGGCGGCTGTCATCAGAGCGCGAGCGGCTCGCGCTCCTTGTTCAACCTGAAACGGCGCCGTAAGTTGGAAATCACATCGGGTACTTGAACTGGCGGCTCACTTCCTGCCTTTGCATCTCCATGTCACCGATCGAAGGTGAGCGTTACCGGGATGGGCCGGCGGCGGAAGCAGCGCCGGTGCCGAAGGCGTGGGATGGCGCGTCGGACGAAGCCGGGTTGGTTCGCCAGTTCCGCGAGCGGCTTCGGCTCTTTGCGCTCCGGAGACTCCGGGATTCCGCGGCCGCTGAGGATGTGGCTCAGGAAACCCTGCGCCGAGTCGTAGAGGCCTGCCGGGCAGGTCAACTGAAGAACCCGTCCGCCCTTCCATCCTTCCTGTTTCAAACCGCCCATCACATTTGTCTGCAACATTTTCGGTCCAGCAGCCGGGAGGGGCGGGCGCTTCTGCGGCTGGGCGGTGAGGACGCCCAGAATCGCGAGCCGCATCCGCTGACCACCTTGATCGGAGAAGAGCGGCGCAACGCGGTGCGTGAGGCTCTCAAGCAGTTGGGTCCCGAGGATCGGGACCTGCTCAGGATGATGTATTACGAGGAGATGGACAGTGGGGCGCTGGCCCAGAGCCTCGGCGTGACGGCCGGAGCGCTTCGGGTCCGCAAGCATCGGGTGTTGGCCAGGCTGGCAGCACTCCTCAACAGCCGCGAGATCTGAAACGTGCGGCACCGATCGGGAACCTGGCATTAATGAGCACAGCTGAGATCACTTGTGAGCTGGTTGACGAAAGAGACTTGGACACCCGCTACCTCGCCGGCCGGCTGGATCCGGAGGAGGCCGAGGAGTTCGAGGCGCACATCTTCGGCTGCGAGCGGTGTTGGGCGCTGGTTCAGCAGGGACTCGAGGTGCGTGCCGCCCTAGACCCGGAGGTGGGTGTCTCCCGCCGCCGGCCCGGCGCCTCGGGCCCTAGCGGAACCCGACGCGGCTGGTGGGGATTGGCAGCGGCCGCAGCGGTGGCGGTGGTAATGCTGGGAACGTGGTGGACTGGTCAGCGCTCGGGGCTCGGACCCGCGGAGGATGTGCTACGGGGAGGAGAGGTACCCTTCCTGGTCACAACCTCAGGGACCGAGGCGGCGCTGCATGCGGCCTGGCCCCGGCAGGCCAATGCCGACCTCTACCGAGTCCGCCTTTACGCAGCGGACGGCACTCTCGCTGCCCAACGGGAGCTGGTGGATACGTCGATTGTCCTGCCGAGGGACTCGATTCCTCTGCCCCGCGAGGCGCCGGCATTCTGGGAGGTACAGGCACTCGACCACCTGCGCCAGCCGGTTGCCCGCTCCGACCTGACCAAGGCAGTGATGTCCGACCTCCGACCGTGAACACTGGAGTCGTCTTTCTCCTGGTTCTGCTCGCCGTTGCCTGCACCGGCCGGGGGAGCGAGACCAGCTTGCCAGCTACCCGCTCGGCCTTCGCCGTCGCCGACAGCCTGAGAACCTTCGGTGCCGCAGAGCCGGCGCTGGCCCTTTACCGCACACTCCGGGACTCGCTTGCCGGGGTGGAGGACTCTGCGGGGGTATGGAAGGCCACGCTGTGGTCGGGCTATTGCCTGATGCGGCTGGGGCGCCGCGACAGCGCGGCAGCGATGCTGGACGAGGCCATGGCCCTGGCGCTGGCGAGCCGAACGCCTGATCAGGAGGGGTGGAGCCATGCGATCCTGAGCAATTTTCTCGATACTCAAGGCCGCTTCGACTCCGCCCTCTCCCACGCAACGCGCGCTCGTGAGCTGGCCAGGCAAGCCAAGGATCCTGATCTGCCCGGGGAGGCGGACAATGTCTTGGGGCGCATTTACCGCAATATCGGAAAATACCGAGCGGCGTTAGCCATACAGGAAGGAGCACTGGCACGGGCCCGGGGCCGACCTGATTCTCGCCGCATTGCCCAGGCGCTCAACGAAGTCTGCGTTTCCTACCGCGGTCTGGGGCGCCACCTCGAAGCTGAGAGCACCTGCGCCGAAGCATTGGGCCTGTTCCGCCAGATCGCCGACACCGATGGGATGGCTCGTACCAGCCTCAATCTGGGCAACGTTTACTACGAGCTGGACGAGCTGGACAGCGCCACCGCACTCTACAGCAGGGCCCTGCGGGGCTACGAGCGCAACCAGAACGTACGGGGCATGGCGCTCGCCCATGGAAATCTCGGCAACCTCTACCGCTACGCCAAGAACTTTCCGCTGGCCCGGCGGCATATCGAGCGCCAGGGCGAGATCGCCCGCCCAGCCGGACTCGCCTACAGTCAGGTGCTTTCCTCCCTCAACCTTGGAGTCCTGGAGTTCGACCTCGGGAATCTGGAGGCTGCCGGGCGCGTCCTCGAGGTAACTCGTCGCCTGGCCGATTCCCTGGGCTACGGTGTTCAGCGCGTGAGCAGCATGATCCACCTCTCGCGCACGGCGACGAAGCTGAAAGATTACGGCGCCGCCTCCCGCTGGGCAGAACTGGCTGTGCGCGGGGCCGATTCGATCGAGATGCCCGACCTGCAGATCGATGCGCGCAACGCCCGCGGCGAGGCTCGGGAAGGCCTCAAGCAGGCCAGCGCGATCGACGACTTCCTTCAGGGAATCGAGCTACTCGAGTCGTGGCGGGGGCGCCTGGCACTCGGCGAGCTGGGTGCCGGCGCCGCATCTACGTATCACGACGCGTACGAAGGCGCGGTACGTGAGTACATAAACCGTGGTGATCCTGCCGCAGCGTTCGCGGTGTCGGAGCGCGCCCATGCCAGGTTGCTGCGCACGCTAATGGAAGAGCGCCTGGCCGGGCCTGGACCCGACTCCGCCAGGGGGCGCCTCATCCTTCAACTTCAGGCCGCATACGCCGAGTGGCAGGACGCAGACGACAGCGGGAGGCCACGGCTCGACCGTGAAATGTCCCAGCTCGCCGCGGCCCTGGAGGCGCTGGACGCCAGGGAAGCCCGTACCGATCCGACGGCCCGGGCCCGCTCGGGGCAGCCCACTCCCATAGACCAGCTCCGGGCCCTGCTCCTCCGCCGCAGCGGCGCCGGCCTGGTGGCATTCTTCTGGGGCGATCGCGACGTGTATGGCTGGTGGATCGACGGCACCCACGTCCGCGCCGCCCGGTTGGGACCTTCGGACAGCCTCGGTACCCTGATCGAGTTTCTCTATCGCAGGCTGCATGATCCGCGCTCCGGCTCTGCGTGGCAGCCAGCTACGCACCAGGCGTATGAACGGCTGATTGCACCCCTCGTCCCGGACTCAGTACGGGAAGTCTTCGTGATCCCGGACGGATTGCTCGCATACCTTCCACTCGAGGTGCTGGGTCCGCGCAGCCAGTCGTTGCCCCTGGGGGCCACTCATCGCTTCGCTTACGGCCCGTCCGCTTCCGTCCTCGCTGCTCTGGCCAGTGCCACCGGAGACCAGCGCTGGGAACGCACCGTTCTCGCTGTAGGGAACCCATTATTGGACGAACGGACGGGCGACACCACTACCGCGTACAGAGGGGGAGGTGCGCGGCTGGCACCCTTGCCCTTCGCTGCGGCGGAGGCGCGAGGCATCGCCGATCTGTTCAGCGACAGCGGGGCCGATCTCCTCCTGGGGCGGCAGGCGACTGTCAAGCGATGGCTGGAATTGAACCCGACCCGCTATCGCTACCTCCATTTCGCGGCGCACGCTCAGGTGAGCGACCGGCGGCCTGCCAGCACCCGCCTGATCCTCGCCGGCTCGAGTCTCGAGCTTCCCGCCATTCGTCGGCTCGACCTCCGGGCGGAGCTCGTCACGCTGTCAGCCTGTGAGACCGGCCTCGGCCGTCCAATCCGAGGCGAGGGCATCATCGGTCTGCCATATGCTTTCCTGGCAGCTGGAGCTCGGGCAACCCTGGTAACGCTATGGCGTGTGGCCGATCGCTCAGCCGCGGATTTCATGCAGGAGTTCTATCAGGAGGTGCACGCCGGTCGGGCACCCTCCGAAGCGTTGCTGAACGTGCGCCGCCGCTGGATATCGGCCGGCGGAGACGCGGCTCATCCCTCGCATTGGGCCCCCTTCATCCTCGTGGGTGCGGTCGCGGATCGATGATTCGGGCCGCGGCAATGGCAGTCGCGATCGTCGCACTCCTGTCCTGTGGAGAGCGGGCGCGCGAATCAGCGAGCGCACCGCGGTCGCCGTTTTTCACCGCGGACAGTCTCCGCGACGAGGGCAGGTTTCTCAAAGCGCATCCGCTCTACCGCCAGCTCCGAGACTCTTTCGCTCTCACGAAGGACACCGCCAATCTCTGGCCTGCTCAAATCTGGTGGGCTTACACCCTGATTCGCACCAACCGCACCGACAGCGCAGCAGTAGCTCTGGAAGCGGCCATGCAACTCGCCGGCAACGATCCGCGGCGGCAAGGCTGGACCCGCTGGGTTCGCTGCGCCCGCTTTTCTCGTATTGGGCAGTCCGACTCGGCCATGGCGGAGTGCGGACACGCGCTCCGCGTGGCTGTGACCGCTGGAGACAACGAGCTGGAAGCCAGGGTTCACCACCAGCTCGGCACCCTTCATTCCCGCCTGGGACACTACCGGAAAGCAGTCGACGAGGCCGAGCGCACTCTGGCGCTGCACCGGCGACACAGCCACCCCTCACACATGGTGATGGGCACGTTCAACAGTCTGGGTATCGAATACGTGGCGGTCGGCCGCCTGAGCGAAGCCGAGCGCATGTACGAGGAGGGCCTTCTCCTCGCCGACAGCCTGGGAACTATCTGGACCAGCTCCATTCTTAAGAGCAACCTGGCCTTTCTCCGATCCACCACCGGCAACCTGCCCGACGCCATCCGTTTGATGACCGAGTCCCTGGATGAAGCCGCGCAGCTGCCGGACACCCAGTCGATGGTGTACGCCCACAACAGTCTTGCCGAGTTCTACCTGCGCGCGGGCAACCGCGGCCAGTCGCGACAACATCTTCAGCAATCGAATGCGATGAACCAGCGTGTCAGCGCGATCTTTCGGGTGATCGCAATGCTGGATCTCGGCTTGCTGGAGACGGCGGACTCGAATCTGCAGCTCGCCGAGCCGGCCTTGAAAACCGCGATGGCCCTGGCGGACACGGCGGGGTTCGGGCTCCAGAGGGCAGTCAGCCGCGGAGCCTTGTCACGCCTGGCGGTGAAACGGGGCAACGCTACAGCGGCCTTGCGCTGGGCCGATGCCGCGGTCGCAATCGCGGACTCGCTCGAGGCGCCGGACGCACAGATTGACGCACTCGAGGCTCGTGCCGCCGCGCTCGAGGCCGCGCGCCGTTCGGATGCAAGCGATGGCTACCTGAAGGGGATCGACCTGCTGGAATCGTGGCGAGGACGGCTGGCGTTGGGTGACCTGCGGATGGGCGTCGCCGAGCCGCGCTGGGCCATCTACGAAGGCGCGATCGGTACGCTGCTGGATCAGGGCCGGGACGCGCAGGCCTTGATGGTGGCCGAACGTGCTCGAGCCCGGCTGCTCCTCGAGATAATGGCCGACCGCAACGCCTCCCGCCCGGCGGCCTCACCCTTGGAGGCGGTACGGCAAAGGCTCAGGGTAAGGTTCGAGGAGCGCGCTGCCGTGAGCCGGCCGGACGAGCAGGTTACGCTCGACCGCGAGCTGCAGCAGCTCACCGACTCCCTCGCCTTGCTCGAGACTCTGGAGACCGGTCGTTATCCGGCCCCGGCCGCGATCAAAACGTTGCAGGCCGATCTGCTGCCACCCGGCCGCGCCCTGCTTCATTTCTTTTGGGGAGACCACGAGGTCTACGGTTGGTGGGTAACCCGCGACACCATTCACGCGGCCCGGCTTGGCAACACCGATTCGCTCGCCGCCCTGGTCGACTTCCTGCGAGGAAGCATCGAGAGACCGGCCAGCGATTCGGGGTGGGTTGAGCCAGCACGGCGGGCGTTCGACCGCCTTATTGCTCCGCTCGAGCCCAGCCACGCAAATGAAGTACTGGTCGTGGCCGATGGGCCGCTCAGCCACATACCGATCGAGGTGCTGATCCCCGCACGAGGCGTGCTGCCTTGGGGTGCCACCACTCGATTCATCCACGGACCATCG
This sequence comes from Gemmatimonadales bacterium, assembly GCA_036559785.1. Lineage (GTDB taxonomy): Bacteria > Gemmatimonadota > Gemmatimonadetes > Gemmatimonadales > GWC2-71-9 > CAVVWJ01. Next base: position 2,015 of record DATBSM010000222.1, on the reverse strand, counting down.
GCGACGGTATTACTCACTCTGCTCAGAGCGCCGAAGAGCCCTGGATGGAACCGCACCATGCTGGCGCTCGGCAATTCGTCCGCGGGGACCGCCGGATCCAGCGGCCGGATGGAAAGGGGGTCCGGTGCCGGCGACACGCCGCCGCCGCTCAACTACGCTGGCCCGGAAGCGCGCGCGATTCGCGACCTCTTCCGCGCCGAGGGGGCCGACCTCCTCGTGGGCAACAGAGCCACAGCTCGAAAATGGCTGGAGCTCGATCCGGCCCGATATCGGTACCTCCACTTCGCGGCTCATGCGCGAGTCAGCGATCGCAGGCCGGAGGAAACCCATCTGGTGCTCAGCGAGAGCACCCTGGACCTGGCGGCAATCCGCCGCCTCAGACTACACGCCGATCTGGTCACCCTGTCCGCCTGCGAGACCGCGCTCGGCCGCCGGGTCCGCGGCGAAGGAGTGATCGGGCTCTCCCATGCCTTCCTCGCCGCGGGTGCCCGCGCTACTCTGGTGACGCTCTGGCGTATTGGCGACCGCTCCGCGGCCGACTTCATGCAGGCCTTTTACCGTGAGCTGCACGCCGGAGTGCCGCCCGCACAGGCATTGCTGGTCGTGCGGCGCCGCTGGGTTGCAGCCGGCGGCGCCCAGGCTCATCCATCGCACTGGGCGCCGTTTGTGCTTGTAGGAGGGATATCGGAGTAAGCGGAGCAGCTTACCCGCCTACATCGCCGGGCCGCTGTCCTTTCCCAGCATCGCTCGGCGGACCAGCGGAATCGGTGGCCCCCCATACGACAGGAAGGCGTCGTGGAAACGCTTCCATGCCTCCTGGCCGCCCCGATCGCGGGTCCAGTCCTCTCGCAGCTTTCGGATCATCAATTTGCCCATCGTGTAATTGAGGTACGCGGGGTCATACGTGCCGCGCGCGGCCTGCTGCCTCGAATTGCCGGGGTCCTGTAACGCCTGCTCCCGGAACATCCGCTCCGACTCCTCAACTGTCATCCCCTTGGTGTGAAGCCCGATCGCCGACAGAAACCGCACGTCGCGCAGCAGGGCATTGGAGAGTTGACCGATATGGACTTCGGGACTTCCCTGGCCCAGGCCGGCCTCCCACATCATCTCCTCGGCGTAGTGAGCCCAGCCCTCGGCAAAGGCATACCCGACGAAGACCTGCCCGAATTTGGATTTTGCCCTGTTCGAATGAAGGAAGTTGAGGAAGTGCCCGGGCCAAACCTCGTGCACGCTGGTGAATAGCAGTTCCGCCACCCCGGGCACATAAGCCGCCTGTTCTGCCGCAGACCATGCGGTGTCCGGCGGAGCTATGTAGTAGATGGAAGGAATATTTTTCTCATACGGCCCGGGAATATCGATATAGGCAAAATTGAACCGCTGGTAAGGCGGCGCCTCATGCACCAGGGCCCGCTCCCTGCCCGGAACCGAAACGATGTCCGCGGCTCGCACGAACTGCTCCAGTGTATCGAGCTGCGCTCGAGCCGCGGCCACCGCTCCGCCGGTGGGTTTGTGGGCGTTCATTCGTTCCATGCATTTCGGCAGCGAGGCGCCAGGAGCATACTCCCGGCAGGCACTCCCTAGCTCCTCCAGGTTGCGCTCCAGGTCGGCCCGGCCCCGCGCCTCCAGAGTATCGAGCGACACCTCCACCCTCTCGGTGGACCTCAGCATATCCCGGAAGAGCTCAGGCCCGATAGCAAAGCCGCTGGCCCCTCGCTTCAGTTCGCTTGCCAGCCAGGCGTCCATTTCCTTCAGGGCGAGCACTGCAGCGGCGTTGGCTGAAGCAAAGTCTCTGCGTGTAACAGAGTCTCTGACCGAATCGAAAGCCATCGGAACATCCTGCTCCAGGTAACTCACCATCCCCCCGAGGCGCCCCCGTCCTATATCCGCGTAGGTCCGTGGCATCGGCGTCTGCAGGTTGGCCCGCATCTGACCCAGGGCTTTCGGTAGAGATCTGGCCCAGCGAGTGTAGGCTCGCATGCGCTCGGCAAGCGCCGCGTAGGGACGAGTCAGATAGA
>DATBSM010000221.1:0-3988 GCA_036559785.1 Gemmatimonadales bacterium | reverse complement strand
CACCGGACTGTCGGTTCCAGGAAGAGAGAATGGGCGTAATTATAGCCGAGAGATGGGCATGCTGCATCGTGCCGAACCCTGACCATGGATGATCTGAGAGCGGAGAGCCCTCCGCTAAAGGGGTGAGCCGGAAGGACTTCCCAGGCCGGGCTCGATCTCGGTTGGGGTCGAGCCGGGGAATGCCTTGCACAAGTGTTGACGAAGTGCATGTTATATGTCTGTTTCAGAGGAGGCGCGGCCGCGCCTCAAGACCGTCGGCGGGTGGCGCCGCACATGCGTTCGGAGGAAGCGAAGATGGCCGAGCTTCATTATATGGAGATGGGCTGGTCCGGCTCTGGATGGATGGATCCGCTGCCGATGGAGAACATCCCTTCTTCAGCGCCGTCCTCCTCCTCAGCGTCGTCATTCAACGACTACAACGAGCCGGCGGCCCGCCCCAAAGCGGCCCGTCCGCGGAAAAAGACCGCTAAGAAGTCGGCTACCAAGAAGTCGGCCAAGAAGTCCGGCAGGAGAACGTCGAAGAAGGCCGCCAGGAAGGCGGGAAGATCGGCGAAGCGTTCGGCTCGCAAGAGCGCCCGAAAGGGTAGGAAGGCGGCTCGTAAGGCCGGTCGGTCAGCCAAGCGCTCGGCTCGCAAGAGCGCCCGGAAGGGTAAGAAGGCGGCTCGGAAGGCCGGTCGGTCGGCCAAGCGTTCGGCTCGCAAGAGCGCCCGGAAGGGCCGCAAGTCGTCTTAGCCCCGAGCCTCCAGTCGGGCCAGGGCCGCGGCGCAGTTAATCAATGCAATGTGCGTGAAGGCCTGCGGGAAGTTCCCCAGGAACTCCCCGCTGGCCGGGTCGATCTCCTCGGAGTAGAGCCCGACGTGGTTGGCATGCCGGAGCATTCGCCGGAAGATTCGCTCCGCCCGCTCCCGGTCCCCGATCATTGCAAGGGCCTGGGCTAGCCAGAAGGTGCAGATCGAGAACGCACCCTCCTCCCCTTCAAGACCATCCGGCTGTCGATACCGGTACACCAGTTCCCCGTCTAGTGTCGTCAGTTCCCGCGCCACCGCCCGCACCGTGTTGTGCACCCGGGGATGATTCCAGGGCAGAAATCGGAACATCGGGATAGCCAGAGTGGCTGCGTCGAGCACGTCGTCATCATACGATTGCACGAATGACTGGCGCGACTCGCTCCAGCCTCGCTCCATGATCTCCGCATGCAACGTGTCACGCGCGATCCGCCAGGCGGCAGTATTCCCCTCCAGACTCAATTCCTCGGCCATGCGAACGCCGCGGTCGAGAGCTACCCAGCTCATCACCTTGCTGAACACGTAGTGACGAACCTCGCCCCGCACCTCCCAGATGCTCGAGTCAGGCCGGTGCCAGTTTTCGCTCACCCAGTCGACCAGCCCGCGCAGCACCCGCCAGGTCCCCTCAGTCATCTCGTGGTTGCGGCGCCAGATATCGGCGGTCTCCATGACCTCGCCATACACATCGAGCTGGAGCTGACCCACAGCCCCGTTGCCCACCCTGACGGGACGGGACCCTCGGTACCCGCTCAAATGGTCGAGCTGCCGCTCGATCAGGTCGCGTCGGCCATCGATCCCGTACATGATCTGCAGGTGTCCACCGCCTTCGTGCCGGCAGACCTTCTTGAGGAAGCGCATGAACTGGTCGGCTTCACGGTAGTGGCCGACGTTATCGAGAGCGGCGAGGGTAAACGCCGCGTCCCGGAGCCACACGAAGCGATAGTCCCAGTTGCGCACCCCGCCGATCGTCTCGGGTAGGGACGTCGTTGGCGCGGCGATCAGGGCTCCAGTCTCCGCGTGGGTGAGTAGCTTGAGCGCCAGGGCCGAGCGCTTCACCATGCCCCGATACGGCCCCTTGTAGCGCACCTTGGACGACCACTTCTGCCAGAATGCCGCAGTGTCGTCGAGTTTGCGGGCGCTCTCGTAGCGATCGACTGGATGGATATCGTCGTCGTCGTAACGCAGGACTACCCAACGCTCCTCGCCCTTTACCATGTCGAACCGCGTGGTCGCCACCGATTGCTCAGTCGCCCATTCGAATGGCTTGGCGCTGGACAGGGTGAGGACCTGGTCGGTTCGGTCGGTGGCGAACAATCCGGCTTTGAGGGACTCGAGCCGGGTGGCCCGGGCACCGTACTCGAAGCGGGGCATGAAGATCATGTTCGTGGTTACCCGGCCGCGGCTGCAGCGCAGGCGCCGATGGATCTCCGGATGCTCCCCCGAGGGCTGGCCGTCCTGGCCCACCGGCATGAAGTCGGTGACACTCACGGTCCCATCGTCCGGGGTGCGGAACGTCGTCTCCAGAACATTTGTCCGCGGGAGGTAACGCTGGGTGGAGGTCCACTTCCCTTCCGGACGCACGGACCAGGAGCCGCCGCGCTCCGGATCCAGCAGCGAGGCGAACACGCTCCCGCTATCGAATCGGGGCATGCAGCACCAGTCGATGGAGCCATCAAGGCCGACCAGCGCCGCAGTCCGCATGTCGCCGATCAGGCCGTAGGCGGATATCGGCTGTTGGGGCACGGCGCTAACGCGCCGAGGGGGGGCCTCGGCCGACAAGTGAGGCTGGACGTCGGTCATTGCCCAAGTATAAGCCGGGCGCGACGGAACTTGCATCGTGGGGTTCGACCGCCCACCTTCCAGCATCTTTTCCACCGATATCTTCATGCGCACCATGGTCCTTGCGACCATCGTCCTCGCGGCCTGCCGTGGGGGCGCCAGCCCGGCGACAGCCACCGCCTCGGCTTCCGATTCCGCCGGCCTGACTCGCCTCATCGCGGCGCAGTTGGAAAGATCGGCCTTGGACTGGAACCGGGGGGACCTGGAAGGTTTTCTCTCGGACTACGCTTCGGAGAGCACCACCACCTTCATCGATGGGCGGCGAGCCCGGGAAGGGATGGGCTTCATCCGGGGCAACTATGCGCCCCGATTCGAGCCCGGCGCCAGGCGAGACAGTCTTCACTTCGAAGAGCTGCGGGTCCGCGGCTTGAGCCCGACGCTCGCCCTGGTAACAGCACGGTTCATTCTCCAGCGGGGATCCGAGGTTACCGCCAGCGGGCCCTTTACCCTCGTCATGGAGCGTCGGCCGGAAGGATGGAAGATTCTTCACGACCACTCGTCCAGTGATCCACGCTAGCGGCCGGGCCGGGGGCATTGCCCTCGTGGCCGTGCTCTTCCTCGGATGCAAGTCGGGGGGCCAGGATGGTGTCGCCCTGGTCGGGGCAACGCTCTTTGACGGCACCGGCGGCCCGGCGCTGGCCAACGCGGCGATCGTCGTGCGCGGCGGCAGGATCGAGTCGGTGGGCACACGGACCGACTTTCAGCTCCCCAAGAAGACTCGCGAGGTCGACGTCTCCGGGCAGTGGATCATCCCCGGCCTGATCGATGCTCACGTGCACATGGCCCCAGCGATATCCTGGGCGCCGCCACGGTTTCTTGCCTGGGGCGTGACCACTGTGCGCGACGCACACGGCGGAATTGCCTCTGTGTCCAGGCTCAAGAGGCGCTTCGGTACGGGCGCGCCCGCGGGGCCGCGAGTGTACGCGGCCGGCGCAATGATCGATGGACTGCCGGCCACCTTCCCGGACGCCATCGGTGTCAACGACGAGAACCAGGCCCGGAAAGGCACGGACCAGCTGGTCAGCGCTGGAGCCGACTTCGTAAAGATCTATACCCGCATCGACCCACCACTCTTGCGGGCGATTGTGGATGAGGCGCGGGCTTTCAATCTCGGAGTCAGCGGACACCTCGGCATGACTGACGCGGTGACCGCCGCCAAAGCCGGCATCGCCTCGATCGAGCACCTCACCGGCATTCCCGAGGCGGCCTCACCTAACGCGAAGTCGCTGTTCGGCGCCCACTACCGCGGCTTCTTCCCGGGGTGGACGGCCTTTGAGCGCAGCTGGGCGGGCCTGGACTCGGCGGCGCTTGCGCGGGTGGCGAGCCGGCTGGCCGATGCCAAGATCATCCTCATTCCCACGCTG
>DATBSM010000220.1:0-11353 GCA_036559785.1 Gemmatimonadales bacterium | reverse complement strand
TCGACCAACGTGAGGCCGACGCGCGGCGCCAGGCTGCGGTGACGCTGGCCCGAACGCACGGCGCACATCGCGCCGAGGTGGCCTGGCTCGACGGCTTGGTAGCGGCGGGTCGACGCGACCGGCGCGCGCTCGCCGAGGCGCGTGCCACGCTCCGTGGGGTAGGAGACCCCAGCGTGAACGCGCTCGACCGCTCGCTGGCGGCCTTCGACGCCGGCCTCGCCGGGGCCACGGGAGCCGCCGGAACGGCGATGGCAAAACTCGAGTGGGAGGAAGCGGCGCTCTCCGCTCCGGATTTTGCTGCTCATCCCTATACGATGGCCGTCGATCGACTGGCAGCGGCGCGATGGCTGGCGGCCTCCGGCGATGCCGATCAGGCCCTCCGGCTGCTGACCTGGGTGGACGGTCCCTATTTCCTACACCCCAGCACAGTGTACAGCCTGGTGCTGACGGGATTGGTCGACTTGGAACGCGGCCGGATTGAGGAGCAGCGAGAACGCGCCGGTTCGGCCCGGAACTACTACCACGAATTCCTGAGGCGTTACGACCGACCGGTCATCGGCCACCGCCGGCTCGTTGAGGAGGCGAAGACCGCCTTGGTCCGTTTGACGGGCAGAGGTGATTGAGGACTCGAGGCCTGCGTTTCGGAAAGGCGATGCGATAGGCAAACGGTTGCCTAACGCACCTGGGGGCTGTACGTTCGTTCGGCCAGCCACCTGCGCCTCGACGAAAGGTGTTCATGCTTGCCCGATTCGCGCTCGCCCTCGCGCCAGCCCCGCTCCTGGTCCCGGCCCTCGCCGCCCAGGGGCCGTCACCCAGCCCACCATCGGTCAAGCTCAGCGGGTACATCCAGGGACGCGAGACCTACCAGGACAACGTAGGACTGGTTGGAACGATCAACCGCGCCCGCCTCACCGCGGCAGGCGGCCTCGCAGGCAACGTCACCTGGAGAGTCCAGGGGGAGTTCCGCACCGGCAACGTCGGCACGGGGAGGGCCAGTGTCTCGCTGGCGGACGGTTATGTCCGTTGGACGCACCAGGCGCTTGGTGTCCAACTCGGTCAGTTCAAGACTCCATTCACGTGGGAGTACGTCACCTCGCTTACACTGGTCGAGACCGCCGACCGCTCGACGGTCGTGGACTCGCTCGCGCCCAAGCGCGACATCGGCCTCATGGCGGACTATGCCATCGGCGGACGCGCCACGATCTCAGCCGGCATCTTCAATGGCGAGGGCCAGAACGTCACCGCCAACACCGACTCGTCCGCCCTCGGGGTGGCCCGGCTGACCTACCGGCCAATCCCGTACCTGGTCCTGGGAGCCAACGCCGCGCGTTACTTCGCCGACAGCACCCGGTACGGCGTGGACGCCAGCCTCGAGTCGCCCTGGATCATCCTCCGTGGCGAGTACATCGGTCAGCATCGGGACCTCGCCGGCACTGCGGACGACGAGGGCTGGTATGCGCTCGCTGCCGCCCCGGTGCGTCCCTGGCTCCAGCCGGTCCTCAAGTACGAGTGGTTCGATCGCCCCGGCGTCGCCCCGGCGGGCACGCTGAAGAACCGCGCGTGGACCGCGGGCGTCAATCTGTTTCCCTGGGGCCGGACCACCCGTCTGACCCTCGAGTACCTCTCCCGCGAGGTTGGCGACCCGGGCGTACGCAAGAGCCTCGGCCTCGCCCAGGCCCAAGTCATCTTTTGAGGCTCCCATGAAGCGCTTGCTCTATGCTCTTTCTATCCTTCCTGCCCTTCCCGCCCTTCCCGTCTTTCCCGCAGGGACTACTTGACCTTCAACTCCACGATCTCCGGGTGACCGTAGGCCCCCATCCCCAGTGTCCGCTTGATCTCCATGGCGCTTGGCTTCGACGTCATGAGGAGCAGGCCCGATTCGTTGGGATTGAACATCCCCACCACCTTTTTTAGATCTTCTTCCGACAAGCGGGTGGTCCGTTCACTTGCGGCGTAACCCTGGGCCGAGTCGGTCACCGGGTCGCTCAGCCGTGCTATCGCGCTGTCTATCGTCTGGCTTGACTGTACTCCCGTGACGGAATTGGCCCGATGGTGCCTCAGCCGTGTGTCCACCTTGCCAGCCGGGTCCTTAATGATCACCGCGTAAGCTTCGATCTGGTCCTTGGCCGTCTTGCTCATGTGCCGCACGGCGCTCTCGGCTCCGGTTGTGTCATGCCAGACCGCGAAGACCATCATGACAGGTGCCTCTGTCTGTGCCTGTGCCTGTGCCGACCACGGGTTGGCAATCAGCAGGTACGCGGTAAGTGAAAGATACGACGCGTGATAGGTCCTCATGTTGTCCTCCGGAGAGCCGGTAGAAGGGAGAGACCGACTGGACGTTCCTATTCGAATCTAGTGTGACAGAACCGGACCAATAGTAGATGTTAGTGCAGGTGTCTGCTCTGCTTTCCCGGCTGCCGAGTCGACACGGCCCCCCGTGCTTCTTGCTGCCCAGCCGATCTGGTCAGGGCTGCCTGGTCGTGTCGCTAGGGACCAGGATCGGCGGCCGGGGTGGAGTCTGGTCACGTCTCAAGGCCGCGAATGGGCCGTTTCACGTCAGGGCTCAATGTCCCCACCAGATCGCGGCAGCCCGCACCCCACCGGGAGATGGATTTGATGGCGACCGTGAACGGGACGTCTAGCGGATGCACCCGTTCCGGCCCGAGCACGTAGACGGCACCGGCGAAGGGAGTGGGTACGGAGGGGACGAAGATGGTGTACCGTCCGTCCACGAACTCCTCGATAATGAAGGCGGGCACCAGGGCATCCTCGATCTCCACGAGCGCCGGCTTCCATACCTTCTCCTCACCATATCCGGCAATCTGCTGGGTGAGGCTTCGCAGGACGCCATAGCCGGGAATTCGCTCGAAAACCGAGCTCTCTACCCGGTCTCGGGCCACCCGCCCCAAGCGGGTGCGGAGAGCGGACCCTACCAGGAAACAGACCAGCAACACGAGGATGAGGGACAGCAGACGGTCGGCAGGCACCCAGTCCGGCAACAGTCCGGCGAAGGGCTTGACCAATCCGACCAGGGATTTGGCCGCCTTGAGCAGCAGCAGGATGGCGAGATAGAGCGGAACCAGGACCAGCAGACCACCCACCAGCGAGCTCACGACGAAGTTGCGGAATCGACGCATAAGCGCTCCGGGATGACGAATCCTCCGGCGGCAGGGCCGGGTCGCCCGAGCTCACCGCTGCTCGAAGGCACGAAGGCAGAAGCTCGGCAACGTAAATCGTTGCCGAGCTTCATCGTCCGCGCACCATAGTCTTGCCTATTGCTGGATGTCCACTACGACGACTTCGGGGGCACCCTGCCCCCCCATCCCCAGGAACCGCTTGACCTCCGAGACGTCCGGCTTCGGCGAGATGAGGAGCACTGCGGATTCGCCGGGATCGAGCATGCTGACGACCTTTTTCAAGTCCTTCTCCGACAAGCGGCTGGCGGGCCCATCCGACGGCGCGTAGGCGCTGACGGAATCGGCAGCATCTGGCGGCAGCGCGCTCAGCCTTGCGATCGCGGTGTCGATGGTCTGACTGGCCGTCATTGCCGTGGCGGAGCCGCCGGCCTGATTGTGCCGCTGACTTACCTGCACCTTGCCAGTCTCGTCCTTGACGAGGACCGCGTAGGCTTCGACCAGGTCGTAGGTCTTCTTGTTCATCTGCTTCATGATGTTCGCGGCTCCTCCTGGGCTTTTCCAGACAGCGTAGACCATCTTGAGCGGTGTCTCTTCCTGGGCCTGTGCCGTCACCGGGCCAGCGCCCAGCAGGAATGCGGCAAGTGACAGGTACCACGCGCGATAGTTGCCCATGCTTTCCTCCAATGGTAGGTAGAGGTGGGAGCCCGACTGCGCGCCCAGGTCGAATCTAGGAGGACGGAGTCGGGCCCACACCCGGACGTTAGTGCAGGTTCCTGCTCTTTCCCCAACGGCGAATTCCGCCCGGTCATGTGCCTTGCTGCTGTTCCTACCCGCGATCGTACGGGAAGCGCGGGTCCGACGCAGCGGTCAGCTCACTTCGGGGTCGGCGCCGCCGGTTTCTGCCGAGACCGCAGCCGCTCGATCTCCTCCTCCCGCTCCCCCTGCTCGCGCTGTACCAGCCGGTACGCCACGTAGTACTTGTAGATATTGGCGACGTAGGTGACCGTCTCGGCGCCGATGCGCCGGGCTGCGACCAGCTCGACGTTGTTGCGCCACACGTTGGGATTGAGTCCCACCTTCGCGGCCTCCGACCGGAGCCGCCGGACCCGGCCCGGTCCCGCGTTGTAGGCGGCAAACGCGAGGAGTGTCTGGTTCAGGGGATCGATCGAATCGCCAGAGAAGTGTTGGTCGATCATCAAGCGGATGTACTTGACGCCTGCGTGGATGTTGGGGTCGATCTGGTGGATATCGCCGACTCCGAGCTCCTCACCGGTGGCCGGCATCACCTGCATCACTCCCACAGCGCCCACCGGGCTCTCCGCGCTCTGCTTCAGCCTCGACTCCTGGTAGCCCTGCGCCAGCACGAGCAGATAGTCGAGCGAATACTGGTCGCCATATTTCCGGAACAAATCCACCACCTGCTTGTAGCGCTTGGTGGCCTCGGGGGACCGGGCATCCGTCAGGAAGCGCGTCGAGCCGGTGTACTTCTTGACGAGTGTGTTGCCCAGCGTCGTGCCCTGCCCATGGCCTTTGGCGAACTCGTCGATCTCCTGCTTCAGCTTGGGGCTCCCCTTGCGGATCAGCCAGCCCACGTCGCCGCCTTCATTGACCGGCGCCTCCTCGTGCACGCGAAGGTCCGGGAGAATCTTCTTCCAGAGGCGGGCCGCGTAGCGGTCAACCACGGTGATGTCGATCAGTCCCGCATTCACCATTTCCAGCAGGTCATCGTCCGCCAGGTCCTCGGGGGCGGCCTCGAGCTTGATCGGCGGTTTGCCCTCGCGGGCGAACCGTGCATTGAGCTGCTCGAGATGACTCCAGTAGCTCGAGGACCGTCGCACCACGATGTGCTGGCCGGAGAGGTCGTCGAGCGAGCTCACCGTCGGCGACTCCGGTCCCGTGACCGCCAGCTCCTTGACGCCGCGGAAGAACGGGCCGCCGGCGTCCACCTTGGCGAGACGCTCGGGGGTGAGGGTGAGGATGCCGGCGGCTATGTCGCCCCGGCCCGCCAGGAGACCGGGAATGAGCGCATCGCGCGAAGTTGGAATGAAGACCACATGAATGTCCATGTGCCGCCTGGCTCGGTACTTGTTGCTGAGCCAGTCCTCGAAGGCGCGGAGCAGCTCATGCTCCACGCCGGTCTGCCGGCCCCGATCGATCCAGTACTGGGTACGGGTGGGCGTGATCAGGACGCGGATGACGCGCCGGGCGATCAGGCTGTCGAGATCGCCGGTCCACGCTTCGGCGAGCGGTCCGACGAACGGTGCCAGCTCGGCGGGTAGCGCGTCGAACGCGCTCGAGTCGGGAAAAAGCGACGCGGTGTCGGCGGGTGAGTCAGGAGGGCCGTTCACGGCGGACACGACCGAGTCGCCGGACGGCGAGGAGGTTGGCCGCTGGGCATCGCCGGGTGGCGCACGGCACGCCCACACCAGCCCTATGGCCGCAAGAGTACCAAGCGGGCGCCAGAGCATGGCCAAACATCTCACACCGCCTCTGCCCCCGCTACCTAGACCATCAGATAGGGGGTGAAGGAGGAACCGCGAGGGTCACCGCCTACCGGCACTCAACGTTGGGTATGCCATGGCTATTTCTACTTCAGTGTGGCTGGTGGTTCACCGAGCTCCGTTCCGGGCCTCGATGGCCTTGATGGTGTTCCCAAACGCCTTTTCCAGGACCCCCCGACTGCGTCTACGTCGGTCGCTCCGTCGGGCCGTCGGGCGCCGGTCGCGCTCAGGCCCCGGCACTCGGCATCACCACGCCGCCCGCGTCGCCGGACTCCGGGTCAGAACCACCCTGCTCACGACCACGATCCACGCGAGGCCGATGATAGGCGAGACGAGTCGGGAATACGCCCCCTCCGGCGCCCAGAATCCACCTCTCATCCAGGTGCTGCCACCGAGTAGGACGAGCAGCAGAGCCGTAACACCCACCGTGAAGAGCGCGTTGGAGATCTGGCCCGCGCGCCAGAGCCCGAACGTCGAAGCCATGATCAGCATCGCGCGGGGGAACGAGCTCAGCACGAGGAGGGCCCACATGAAATCATTCAGCCCCGATGTGAGCGGCACATTTCCGGAGCCGGCGATCGAGTAGGCGAGAGCGGCGGCCACTGTGAGAGCCAGGAGGAACAGCGCCCCGAAGGCCGCGCTTGCCGCAATCGCTGCCGCGCCCCAGCCGTCCCGCCCCGCATCCGCCAGGATGGTTCGGACTGCCATTGTGAACCACAGGAGGTTCAGGAGGTTGAGGCCGAAGCAGAACACGGCGATCAGGATCCGGGTGCGATGGCCGTCGTAGAAAGCGGCGATGGTGTCGGCTGATGCGCCGACCTGCGGCTGACTCCCGTAGATGAAGTACGCGATGATGAACAAGCCAACGAACTGGAAGCCGCTGGTGCGCCACAAGCGTTCCCAGAAGGCGGGGGCGTTGTAGACGCTGGTGGATGAGGGCATCGTGGTGGGGGCCGAGGTCATCAGCGCATCCTTCCAATCGGAGTGGAAATAGTCTGGCGGCGCGCCCGCCGGTGGCTCTGCCCTAACGTGGCGGCGTACTACTGGAGCAGCTGGCTCATGCCCTGAGCGCTTTCTGCAGCGGCAGCTGCCGGATCCGTTTTCCCGTCACCGCGAACAGCGCGTTCGAGACCGCGGGGGCTATCGTTGCCGCGCCCGGTTCGCCCATTCCGCCCGGAGCCTCGGAATTCCGCACCAGGTGGACCTCGATGGTCGGCGCTTCATTCATCCGGAGCACGCGGTAGTCGGTGAAGTTGGACTGCTCGACCCGGCCATTCTTGAAGGTGACCTCGCCCCAGAGCGCGCCACTGAGGCCGAAGATGATGCCGCTCTCGGTCTGTGCCCTGACGGTGTCCGGGTTGACCATGGTGCCGCAGTCCACGGCGCATACCACCCGCCGCACACGGATCTCGCCCCCGGTCAGCTCGACCTCGGCGACCTGGGCCACATACGTATCCCACCCGCTGTACATCAGGGCCACGCCCCGTCCCTGGCCCTGCGGCAGCGGCTTTCCCCACCCTGCCTCCTTGGTGGCGAGGTCGAGCACGGCGCGGGCGCGGGGAGACTTGCCCAGCAGGGAGCGCCGGAATGCGACCGGGTCCTGCTTCGATGCGGCCGCCAGCTCGTCGATGAAGCTCTCGACCACAAAGGTGTTGTGGGTGACACCCACGCCCCGCCACCAGCCGGTGTAGAGCGGCTCCTCCTGCCGCACGTATTCGATCTGGATCGCGGGGATGTCGTAGACCAGTTGCACCGCGCCGTCCACCGCGTCCCCATCGAGGCCGTCCTTGAAGGCCGGTGGCGCCCAGCGGGCAAGGAGCGACGGACCCACGACCCGGTGCGTCCACCTGACCAGCTTGCCCCGCTGATCCAGGCCCGCGCTGAGCCGGTCGTAGTAGTAGGGACGGTAGGCATCGTGCTGCATGTCCTCCTCGCGGGTCCACACGATCTTTACCGGCCCGTCTACCTCCTTGGCGATGCGGACCGCCTGGGTCACGTAGTCGTGCTCCAGCCGCCGGCCGAATCCCCCGCCCAGCAGGTAGTTGTGCAGCACGACCTTCTCCAGCGGGAGCCCGGTGACCTCGGCGGCGGTCTCCCGGGCTCGGCCCTGCACCTGCGAGCCGCACCAGACGTCGCAGCCATCCTTCCGCACGTGCACGGTGCAGCTCAGCGGCTCCATGGCGGCATGCGCCAGAAACGGCACCTGATACACGGCCTCCAGGTTTCGAGCCGCCGGACCGATCCCCGAGAGGGCATTGCCTTCCTTCCGGGCAATCACCCCCGGCTTCCGCGATGCCGCCTCCAGGTCCTTCACCACGTCGGCAACGGTGAGGTTCGCGTTCTTCCCATCGTCCCACCGCGGGGCAAGCGCCGCGAGCCCCTGCCGGGCGGCAAACATATGATCGGCGACGACCGCCACGACGTCGTCCAGCCAGACCACCTGGCGCACCCCCTTGATGGCCATAGCCTTGTCCTGGTCCACCCCAGCCAGCTTGCCACCCCACACCGGACTCGCCGCGATGGTGGCGATCTTCATTCCCGGCAGCCGCACGTCGATGCCGAACTGCGCCGTCCCGTCCACCTTGGACCGCGTGTCCAGCCGCTTTGCGGGCGTGCCGATCAGGGTGAATTGCTTCGGGTCCTTGAGCGTGACCTTCGCCGGGACCGGCTGCCTGGCCGCTTCCTCTGCCAGCTGGCCATAGGTCAGGCTTCGCCCGTTCTCGGTATGCCGGACCGCGCCGTTCTTGGCCCGGCACGCCGAAGGCGACACGCCCCAGCGTTGCGCCGCGGCGGCAACCAACATGGTGCGGGCGGCGGCTCCGGCCTGGCGCATTGGTTCATAGAAGGCCCGGACCGAAGTCGACCCGCCGGTCGCCTGGAAGCCGATGAGCGGGTTGGCGTACACGCGATTGTCACCCGGGGCAGGCTCCACTTTTACCTGATCGAGGCCGACCTCCAGCTCCTCCGCGACCAGCATGCTCAGCGCGGTGTAGATGCCCTGGCCCATTTCCGCCTGGGGCAGCATGACCGTGACGGTGTCATCGGTGCCGACCCGAACGAAGGCGTTGGGGGCGAAGGCAGGGGGAGTCGGCGCCTGCGTGGAGCTCGCCGTGGGACCGGACCCGGCGCGGCGTGGCTCACTGACCCGGCACCCGAGCAGGAGCCCTCCGCCCGCCTCCGCGATCACCACCACGAAGTCTCTTCGGGAAAGGCCCGTCATGCGCCGGCCGCCTGCTTGATGGCCGCGCGAATCCGGCCGTAGGTACCGCAGCGACAGATGTTGCCCGCCATTGCGGTGTCGATGTCCCCATCGTTGGGGCGCTGGTTCTGGGCCAGCAGCGCCGATGCGGACATGATCTGGCCCGACTGGCAATAGCCGCATTGGGGCACGTCGAGCGCGATCCAGGCAGCCTGGATCTTCTTGCCGGCAGGCGTCTGACCGATAGCCTCGATGGTGGTGACCCGCTTCCCGGCGACCGCGCTCACCGGGGTGACGCAGGAGCGGATCGGCTGGCCATCGAGATGCACGGTGCAGGCGCCGCACGCGGCGACGCCGCAGCCATACTTGGTGCCGGTCAGCCCGATCACGTCCCGCAGCACCCAGAGAAGAGACATGTCCCCGGGCACATCCACCGTGAGAGTTTTGCCGTTGACTGTGAGTTGCATGCTGTTCACCGCTCGGCGTAGTCAGTGAAGACGTAGTCCCTGTTCTTCACGATCGTGTGGCAGGCGAATCCGCACTTGGCGTCGTTCCCCTGCGGTGGGGTGGCGGCTGTCGTGGCCGGCGTGAACGTTCGGGACGCGGAGTCGTACTCGAACGCGCCCCATCCCCATCCCCCGCTGTCCCCGAACCTCTTGCTGTCCTTCACCATGAAGTCGACATCGTGTTGCCGGCCTGGCACGGTTGCCGCGGGGAAGGTCGTCATCTTGGTCGGGACCCAGTGGATCTTTGCCATCTTGGAGCCGTCCGGGAACGGCTTGCCGTTGCCGGGGAAACCGGCCTCGTACGCCTTAATCATCTCGGGATTGCCCAGGATGGCGGCCATCGCGGGTCCGTCCTGGCTGATGGAGATGAGGTGCCAGCCCTCGTATCCCTTGAACTCGGAGAACTCCAGTCCATTCGGTACCCTGAGGGAGTATTTGCCGGTCTCGGGCGCCTTGTCCGGCTTCGCGCACGCGAGCGCTCCCGCCATCATCGCAACCGCCAGCATGCTCTCGCTCTTCATCAGGTGCATCCCCGTTGTCGTGTTGGCTTCCTCTTGGCTCACTTCGCTGCGGTCTTTCGGCCGGCCGCGGCCGCCGTGATGCGGCGTCGATGAGCTCGAGCTGCTTCATCCGCGGCCACGACGGCCCACTCAGATGCTGACTATTAGGCGGCGCGCTAAGCCTGCTGCCTAGTACGTTGGTGCTCATCGCTGCCTCCTGAGCCCGCGTCTCGCCCGGTCGGCTAGGCCACCCGACGCTGGAATTTGAGGGCCTTCATGCCGGACTTTGCCGTACCCCACTCACTCAAATGTCGGGGTTTGTCGAATTCGCGTCGCCCGCTGCCCCGCGCTCCTCCGCCAGCTTCTCCACCGGAAACTCCCCCGTCACGTCCGCGGACGACACCATCCGGACCGCGACTGTCGCCGGGGATTCAGGCGGCAGCGATTCGGCCAGCCCCCAGGCGAACGGCAGGGTAGCGAGCACCAGGAGTCCCGAAATCCAGAACGGCACCCCCACCCCGAAGCGGTCCATCAGGAGGCCCGCGGCGACCGGGAACAGCACCCGCGATACCCCGCCGAAGGTGTGCTGGACCCCCATGTAGAGCCCGCGCTCGTTGCCCGGCACAACCCGGGACAGGAGCCCGGTTACGCAGGGGAAGAGAAAGGCAGTGCCGAGCGGCATCAGGGTGAAGCCGAGCAAGACGATGCCGCCGTGTGCGGCCAGGCCAGTGCAGCCGAGGCCCGCAGCCAGCAGGACGAGGCCCAGTCGGGAGAGCCGCGCCTCCCCCAGCAAATCCACCACACGCCCCAACAGGAGTGAGCGGACCACCACGCCCATGCCGCCCAGGTACATGATGAAGTAACCGATGTTCCGCTCGGTGACACCCAGCCGGTTCATGAGCAGGAGCGGCACGACCTGGATGGTGCCGTAGAAGGCCCCGATGCCAATGGTGTAGATCCAGATGAGCCGAGAGGCCGGCTCATGCCAGTGGGAGAGTACCCGTTTGATCGCCTGGCGGGGGCTAGTAGTGGAGGGGATCGCGTGGGACCCGGTCATCCGGAGCTGTCGCGGCTCGACCAAGAAGCGTGCGGCGAAACCCGCGACCAGAAGCGCCAGCGCCGCCGCGGCGAGGCCGGGCGCCGCCCTTCCCCCGATGCTGATGGTGTAGATCCAGATGAGGCGCGAGGCCGGCTCGTGCCAATGGGAGAGTACCCGGCTGATCGCCTGGCGCGGGCTGGTGGTCGAGGCGACGGCGTGGGAACCGGACATCCGGACCGTGCGCGACTCGGCCAGGAAGCGGGCGGCGAAACCCGCGACCAGAAGCGCCAGCGCCGCCGCGGCAAGCCCCGGCGCGGTCCTTCCCCCCAGGCTGATCATCGCCGATCCGAACGCCGGACCGGCCACGGCGCCGAGGCTGGTGACCGCCGAGAGCCACCCCAGGCTTTTGGTGCGCTCTTCCGGGGTCGAGACGTCCGCCACGTAGGCCTGCACCACCCCGATGGTGCCGCC
>DATBSM010000219.1:0-8491 GCA_036559785.1 Gemmatimonadales bacterium | reverse complement strand
CGGAATCCCGATGCCGCCCAAAGGCGGTTCCACGATCAGCGACGAGGACGTCAAAGCCTGTGCGGCGTACGTCCACTCCCTGAGCCAGAAAGGCTCCTAGAAGAGGGACTGACCGCCCACGGCGTCGAGCGCGTACCAGGCGCCGAAGGCCAGGCTGGCCAGCGCCAATACAGGAATAAGAGAGGCTACGCGTCGGGCCACCGGACCTCGCGCTAGAGCGTAACCAAAGGAGGATGAGACCAGGGCCATCGAGATCGCGGTGGCCAGGGCAAAGAGCACCAGGGCCGCCACTCCGGTTACCTGGCTCGACGCCGCACCAACCACCAGGATTCCCACTCCCGCCGACCCGCCGATTCCATGCACCATCCCAATCCCGAACGCCGCCAAAGGCGACCGGCCCAGCGCGTCGGCGTGCGAGTGACGGTGGAGGGTGTGGGCGTGACTGGCCTGGCGACCCTCGTGGACGTGAGGATGCGAGTGGTTCACCCCGTCGTGGCTGTGGGGATGGATATGGAAATAGCCCTGCGCCCACCGCAGGAGGAGCCTGAGCGCGAGGAAGATGATCACCAGGCCGATGGCGACCTCTGCGCCCCGGATCAGCCCGTCCGGCAGGTAGCGCCGGAACAAGACCACCGGCAACCCAAACGCCAGCAAGGTTGTGGCGTGGCCAAGCCCCCACGCGAGGCCAAGCGTTCCGGCCCGACGTGCGCCGTCCCGCTGGTCCGACAGCAAAAGGGTCGAGACAGCGGTGAGATGGTCAGGGTCGGTGGCGTGCCGGAGGCCCAGCAGGAGGGCCACCGCCAGCGCCATCAGACCGTTACCGCCCATTCCTACGATCCACTCGTCCAGTCCAAACATGGGAGGAAAAGTAGCTCGGTCAAACACCGGTCGGAAATCACCGGCCGGCCCGTCCAGCGGTTTACCTTCCACTCATGGTGTTGAACCGCTTGGCAGATTCAACTTCGGCTTATCTCCAGTCGGCGTCCCATCAGCCGATCAACTGGTACCCCTGGGGCCCCGAGGCATTTGCCGCGGCACAGGCGGCCGATAAGCCGGTGCTGCTCGATATCGGCGCCGTCTGGTGCCATTGGTGCCATGTCATGGACGGCGAGTCCTATGAGAACCCCGAGCTCGCCGGTTTCCTGAACGAGCATTTTGTCTGCATCAAGGTGGATCGGGACGAGCGTCCTGATGTGGACGCGCGGTACCAGCGCGCCGTCCAGGCCCTGACCCAGCAGGGGGGGTGGCCGCTGACGGCGTTTCTCAACCCCAAGGGGGAGGTCTTCTTCGGCGGCACGTATTTCCCGCCTGATGGCCGGTATGGGCGGCCCGGCTTCCAGTCGGTGCTCGCCAGCGTCCTCGACGCGTACCGAGCCCGGCCCGATCAGGTGCAGGCCCAGGTGCAGGCCATCCGCCGGGTGCTGGAAGAACACCTGGATGAGAGTGCGCCGGGCGAAGTCGGTCCGGACACGCTGGATGCGGCAGTGGAGCAGATGGCCAGGGTTTTCGATCCGATAAACGGCGGATTCGGCAGCCAGCCGAAGTTTCCCCATCCGGGGGCGCTCACCCTTCTGCTGCACCGGTGGTACGACCAGCCGTCCGAGCAGATCCGCACCATCATCGACCGCACTCTCCAGGGCATGGCGCGGGGAGGGATGTACGATCAGCTGGCGGGGGGCTTCCACCGCTACAGTGTCGACGCCCGCTGGATCGTCCCCCACTTCGAAAAAATGTCCTACGACAACTCGGAGCTGCTCAAGGCCTACCTCGACGCCCACGCGCTCTTCGGCAACGAGGAGTACGCCCAGGTCTCCAGTGGGATTGTCCGGTGGGTTCGTGAGGTGATGGCCGACTCAGAGGGAGGCTACGCCGCCAGCCAGGACGCCGATGTGGGACTCGACGACGACGGCGACTACTTCACCTGGACCCGCGACGAGGCCGCCGCGGTCTTGAGCCCCGACGAGCTCGAGGTTGCCGCCGCGTACTACGACATCGGCACTGCTGGGGAGATGCACCATAACCCCGGCAAGAACGTGCTCTTCATCTCGGCGACCATTTCCGGCCTGGCTCAGCGCACCGGCAAGAGTCAGGAAACCATCCAGAGCCTCCTCCGCTCCGCGCAGGACAAGCTGCGAGCGGCCCGAGCCCAGAGGACGGCGCCGTTCATCGATCGCACCCGCTACACCAACTGGAACGCCATGATGGCTTCGGCCATGCTCCGGGCGGGAGCCGTGCTGGGCGACGAGTGGTGCCGGCGCCACGGTCTGCTGACGCTGGAGCGCCTGCGCCGTGAAAACGGGGAGGGCGATCGAGTCGCCCACACCTCCGGTGGTCTCCATGGGCTCCTGGACGATCAGGTGCAGACGGCAGCCGCGGCACTCGATGCCTACGAGACGACCGGCAACCCTGAGTGGCTCGAATGGAGTGAGCGCCTCATGGATCGGGTCTGGGCCGAGTACTGGGACGACAGCGAAGGGGGGCTGTTCGATACGGCCAGGAGCCGGACGGCGGAGGAAGGGTTGCTGCCGGCCCGGGCAAAGCCGGTCCAGGACACACCGACGCCGTCACCTAACGGCGTCGCAGGTATCGTCGTCGCGCGGCTGCACGAATTCACCGGCGATACACGTTGGAAGCAGCGGGGTGGAGCGCTGGCACGGGCGTTCGCCGGGCGAGCGCAGGAGCTGGGACTCTACGCGGCCGCCTATCTGCTGGCAGTGGATTGGCAGCTCAATCCCGCCACTCACCTCGTGGTCGTGGGGGACTCCACCGATCCGAGCACCCAGGCCATGCATCGGACCGCCCTCGCGGGATTCGCGGCACGTCGAGTGGTCCAGGGTCTCTCCCCCGCCGAGGCGGGGAGCCGATCTCTCCCACAGGCACTGAGCGGGATGCTGGCGGCAGGGGGATTTCCGCGGGGCTACGCCTGCGTCGGCACGAGCTGCAGCCAGCCGGCGGACGATCCCGCATCCTGGCGCGAGACGCTGGAGTCTTTGCGCCCGAGCGTTCCGGCATAGTCTCTTATCTCGTTAGATTAGGAAGCCATTTTCCCCGAGGATTATTCCGTGGCCAAGAAGAATGCAACAATCGAGACCAGCAAGGGCACCATCAAGGCGGAGTTGTTCGACACCGAGGTGCCGGGCACCGTCACCAATTTCGAGAAGCTGGCCAACAGCGAGTTCTACGATGGAACCCGCTTTCATCGCGTCATCCCGAACTTCATGATCCAGGGAGGCGATCCGCTTTCGAAAGATGCTTCCAATCCCCGGGTCGGCACCGGCGGACCGGGCTACAAGATCAAGTGCGAGACCC
Organism: Gemmatimonadales bacterium; assembly: GCA_036559785.1. Lineage (GTDB taxonomy): Bacteria > Gemmatimonadota > Gemmatimonadetes > Gemmatimonadales > GWC2-71-9 > CAVVWJ01. Next base: position 5,182 of record DATBSM010000219.1, on the reverse strand, counting down.
ACCTCAACACCCATAAGCACGCCACCGGCACTCTCTCGATGGCGCACGCCGGGAAGGACACGGGCGGCAGCCAGTTCTTCATTACCCACGCGCCCCAGCCTCACCTGGACAAGGTCCACACGGTTTTCGGTCAGGTCACCGATGGCATGGATGTGGTGAACAAGATCAAGCAGAACGACGTGATTACGTCTATCCGAGTCAGCTGAGCTGCACCTCGATTTCGCGGTCGTCGCCGATTATGCCCTGATCGACCAGCAGGGCAAGCTCAGCGTGCTCGGCATGTTTCAGCACGTCTGGCTCTCCAATTTTCCCGCCGTCTATCCCCGGACCCACCTCGTGCTCCGGGTACGCGGGCGGCGCACCGAGATCGGGATGCACACCATCCGCATCCGGTTCGTAGATGAGGCCGGAACCGAGCTCATGGGCGGCGAGGGCACCGTTCAATTCGGGGAGCCCCCGGCCGGCGTGGTGGACGTCGAAGCGGGGGCGGTTCTCGTCTTCGATGTTCCCCTGCCCCGGCCCGGCCCTTATGCCTTCGAGATCAGCCTCGATGGCGAACTTGCCAGCCGGGTTGCGCTCACCGCGGGGTATCCACAACCGCTACAAGGTGAGAAGTGATCATGACCTGGACCCGCGACCGTGCCCTGGCCTTGATGCACGAATACACCCCGTCGGACGCGCTCCGAAAGCACATGTACGCCGTGGAGATTGCGATGCGCGCCATGGCGGAACGAGCCGGTGAGGATCCGGAGAGCTGGGGCCTGGTCGGGCTTCTGCACGACTTCGATTATGAACGGTTTCCCAACTCCGAACACTCCGCGACGGAAGGCCATCCCGCCGAAGGCGTACGCGTGCTGGCCGGCGATGGATTTCCCGAGCCGATGCAGAGGGCCATACTGGGCCACGCGAACTACAGCGGCGTTCCCCGCGACACGCCGATGGCCAAGGCGCTCTTTGCCGTGGACGAGCTGGCCGGTTTTCTGGTCGCCTGCGCGCTGGTCCGCCCATCCCGTAGCCTCCAGGATCTGGAAGTCTCCAGCGTCAAGAAGAAGCTCAAGGACAAGGCGTTTGCCCGGGGAGTGAGCCGGGAGGACGTCGTGCGCGGTGCCGAAGAGCTGGGTGTTCCGCTCGACGAGCACATCGCCTTCATGCTCGCCGCACTCAGACCGCATGAACGGACCCTGGGCCTCGGAGCTGCGTGACGGAGGATCAGCCCGTTCGGGCGGAGCATTCGATCGGCTGTGCCATTAACCGTGCGGCCGGTGGGCGGCCGGTCCCCGGCAATGAGGTCACGCTCCTAATTGACGGCCCCAACACCTACCGGGCCATGCTCGACACCATTGCCGGCGCGCAACGCTGGGTTCACTTCGAGAATTACATCATTCGGAGCGACGCGGCGGGATGGCGATTTGCCGAGCTGCTGGCCACACGGGCGCGGGAAGGCGTTCAGGTGCGAGTCCTCTACGACTGGCTTGGATCCATCGCTACATCTCGCGCTTTCTGGCGCTATCTCCGGAAGGCCGGCGTAGAAGTCCGGGCCTTTCACCCGCCTCAGCTGGTCGATGTTCTCGCCAACGTATCTCGCAACCACCGGAAGCTGGTCGTGGCAGACGGCACCCGTGCTGTCATCGGCGGATTGTGCATCGGCTGCGAGTGGACTGGCGAGGCCCACCCAGGCGGCCAGCCATGGAGAGATACTGCGGTGGACATTCATGGCCCCGCGGCCGCGGTTCTGGATCAAACGTTCGGCAGCGTCTGGGAGCTCACCGGGTCGGAGGTACCGATCGACCAGAAGGCGGGAGTGGTGGAGCCGGCAGGGGGCGCGGATGTGCGTATCATCGGTGGCGAGCCGGGCCGGGAGCGCGCATACCGGGTGATAGAGCTCCTTGCAGCCGGCAGCGTCGAGCGGCTCTGGATCACGGACGCGTACCTCGTGGCGCCGCCGCGCCTCTTCCAGGCGCTGCGCGATGCGGGCAGGGACGGGGTGGATGTGCGGCTTCTCGTGCCGGGTTCCAGCGACCTCCCCCTGATTCGGAATCTCACTCGCATCGGGTACCGCGATCTGCTGCGGAGCGGCGTGCGGATCTATGAGTGGGACGGCCCGATGCTGCACGCCAAGACTATCATCTGCGATGATCGATGGGTTCGGGTCGGATCGAGCAACCTCAACACCTCGAGCCTGCTGGGAAATTATGAGCTGGATGTGCTCGTCGAAGACCCCGGCCTGGCCGGGGCCATGGAAGCGCAGTTCCGCCGGGACGTAGCCAAGAGCCGCGAAGTGGCCAGCCGCCCGGTCCGGGGCCCCACGAGAATCAGCCACGCGCTCCCTGCTATCCTGACCCACCAGATCCCACCTGATGGGGAGCCGGAGGTCTACCAGCGGAGTGGCCGGGAGGCTCGCCACCGGGCGGCTCTGGCTCTCCGAGCCGTGGCCAGCAATGCCCGCCGGTCCGTGTTCGGGCCAATCAGTGCGATATTCATTGTCCTCGGCCTGCTATTCGTAGCCCTGCCCAAAGTGTCGGCATATGCGCTGGCCGTCCTGTGTGCCTGGTTCGCACTCGGAGCCGGCCGGGAAGCGTTTCGGCGCCGGGCGGATCGCTAGCCGGAGACGCGTCGCCCTAACGTTCCTTCTTGAAACTTTATCGTAAACCCTTCGTTCTTCGACTTAACGCCGTTAACCGGATTGCGTCGACCGAACACATGGTGCAGCATCGTCTCTTCCTTGCCGTTCTGATGTTTTCTCCCCTGGGTGCGGGAGCGGTGGCCGCTCAGGCACCGGCCATTACGCTTGCCGAAGCCATCCGGCGTGCGGAGCGGGTCCAGCCGGCGATGGTACGGGCTACAGCGGACGTACGCACGGCCGGGGCCCGGCGCCGAAACGCCTGGGGGGCGTACCTGCCCCGCCTGTCCGCCAACTCTTCCGCCGGCGATTTCTTCTCCGAGGGGCCGGCACGGGTCGATCCGATCACCGGTGGGCTCGTCAGCGGGAACTCGAAAAACCGGAGTATCAGCGCCTCCCTGTCAGGCAGCCTGGACCTGTTCACCGGGTTCCGGCGCGGGGCTGAAATGCGGGCGGCTCGTGCCGGCGAGAACGCTGCGGCGGCCTCCTTACTCGACGCGCGCTTCGAGCAGGCCCTGACGACCACCAATCAGTTCCTGGATGCCCTGGCCGCCGATCAGCTGCTTCGGGTGAGGGAGGCGAGCGTGCGCCGGGCCGAGGAGCAGCTCAAGACCGCGGTGGCCAAGCTTCGGGCCGGCTCCGCCACCCGCTCCGACTCGTTACGCTCGTTGGTTACGCTGGGCAATGCTCGCCTCGATCAGATCACGACCCAGACCCAGCTCGCTTCGGCTGAGGCTAATCTGGCAAGGCTGATCGGAGAAGCTGGCCGGGTGCGCGCCGCCGACGACTCCTCCTTCTACCGCCTCACCACCGCCATCGACACGCAGGCCATCCGAGTCGAGGCCGAGTCCAAGTCTCCCCGGGTCCAGAGTGCCGCGGCCAACGCCGTGGCTGCACGCGCCTCGCTTGGGGCCTCCCGCTCCACCTACTGGCCCTCACTGACGCTGGCGGGGAGCACTGGGTGGAACGGAAGCCGCACCACCGACTACGATCTCTTCAACGAGCGCCAGATCAGCCTGTCGCTGAGGTGGAACCTCTTTGACGGGTTCGACCGGGAGCTGACCATCGTCCAGGCGGATGCGGATCTCGACTTGGCCGAGGCCACCGCAGCGGATGCCCAGCGCGAAGTGCAGGCGGAGCTGACCGCCCGGCTCGCCGAGTTGGACGCGGCGCGCACCCGCACCGAGATTACCCAGACCAGTGTGGCCGCCGCGACGGAGGATCTGCGCGTGCAGCAGGAACGCTACCGCCTCGGTGCCTCGACGATTGTGGACCTGCTCACTTCCCAGGAAGCGCTCAACCAGGCGGAGGTCGACGTGGTGAACGCCCGTTTCGACTACCTCCGCGCCAAGGCGCAAATCGAAGCGCTGATCGGACGGAACCTTTGACCGGCACCATGCTGAACACCGAAGAGCGGATGGCCAAGCTCCCTGCCGATGTCCCCCGGGACGCGGTGATCGTCACCCGGAATCTCCAGCGTGAGTATGACATGGGAGGCGAAATCGTCCGGGCGCTCAGAGGCGTGGACGTCACGATCCGCAAGAACGAGTTCGTGGCGGTCATGGGGCCATCCGGGTCCGGCAAGTCAACCCTCATGAACCTCATCGGCTGTCTCGACAGCCCGACGGCGGGAGAGTACTGGCTCAATGGACACCGGGTATCCGAGCTCGAGGACGATGAGCTGGCCCGGATACGGAACAAGGAGATCGGCTTCGTGTTTCAGACGTTCAACCTCCTTCCCCGGGCCACCAGCCTCCACAACGTCGAGCTGCCGCTGGTCTATGCCGGGGTGGGTGCCAAGGAGCGTCGAGCCCAGGCGAGCGATGCCCTGACGCGGGTCGGGCTCCAGGATCGGATGAGCCACCGGCCCAATGAGCTTTCCGGCGGCCAGCGCCAGCGAGTGGCCATCGCGAGGGCGCTGGTCAACAAGCCCAGCATCCTGCTAGCCGACGAGCCGACCGGGAACCTCGACAGCGCTACTGGTGAGGAGATCATGTCCCTCTTCGAGGCCCTGCACGTCAACGGACAAACCATCGTGCTCGTTACCCACGAGCACGACATTGCCGAGCACGCGCGCCGTCAGGTGCACTTGAAGGATGGAAAGGTGGAGCGGGACTTCGAGACCCCGGGGCGCGCGTGATCCTTCGGTCGCTCCGCTCCCTCAGGATGATCGTGCTGGCGGGCGCCCTCTTCACCGCCTGCAAGAAGGAAACGCCCCCGCCCACTTATCAGTCGCTTCCAATTGTACGCCGTGACATCGTCGTGTCCGCCCAGGCCTCCGGCTCGGTCCAGCCCGACACTACCGTTGAAGTGAAATCCAAGGCCTCGGGCGAAATCCTCGATCTTGCCGTGGAGACCGGACAGGCAGTCAAGCGGGGTGACCTGATGGTCCGGGTGGACCCGCGCATTCCAAAGAACGCAGTGGCGCAGGCGCAGGCCGACCTCGAGGTAGCGCAGGCCCGGCTCACCAACGCCAGCTCCCAGAAGCGCCGGGCCGACGAGCTGTTCAAGTCACAGTCAATTACCGAGCAGGAACATGAGCAGGCGCTGCTCGACTACGCC
>DATBSM010000218.1:0-4714 GCA_036559785.1 Gemmatimonadales bacterium | reverse complement strand
CCTGATCCGCAACAACCAGCTCAGCGCCGAGACTGCGTATGAGTTCAAGGCGCTGGAGCTGCGGGCCCTCTGGTCCGGCGCCGCCCGACTGCGTGAGCGGCTGGCCGACCTGCATGCCATCCAGATGCGCATGATCCATCGGCTCATGGGCGGCATCGACAGTGAGCTGTGGTCGGTTCCCGCCGACGAGCAGGTCATCGTCGTGGCCCACGAGCTATCTCCCGGCTTGACCGTTCAGCTCGATCGTGAACACGTGGTCGGTATCGTCAGCGAAGAGGGTACCCGCACGTCCCACGCGGCGATTCTCGCCCACTCCCTGGGTATTCCGGCGGTGATGGGTGCGGCGGGGGTGCTCGCCGGGATCCCCAACGGCACCATGCTCCTGCTCGATGGCCAGAGCGGCACCATCCTACTCGATCCCACCCAGGACGAGCTGGAAGAGGCCAAGATTCAGGTCAGCCGCCGGCACAAGCTCGAGTTGCAGCTGGAAGGGGTGGTCGGCGAGCCTGCGGTGACGCCTTCGGGCCGGGCTATCCGGCTGATGGGTAACGTCGACCTCCCCGAAGAGATCGTGGCGGCGAACCGCCAAGGCGCCCAGGGGGTGGGACTCCTGCGCACCGAGTTCCTGCTCACCGGCCGGGCCAGCCTGCCAACCGAAGACGAACAGACCGATTACTTCCTCCGGGTGGCGCGCGCCTTCCCCAACCAGACAGTAGTGATCCGGTCTTTTGATCTGGGCGGCGACAAGTTCCCGGCGGCCTTCAAGGCACCGGTGGAGGCCAATCCATTCCTGGGCTGGCGCTCCATTCGGGTCTGCCTCGATCAGCCGGAAGTGTTTCGGCCCCAGATTCGCGCTGTGCTCCGGGCCGCCGCGAGCCACGATATCCAGCTGATGTTGCCCCTGGTGACCACGGTACAAGAGGTGCAGGAAACTCTGGAGATTGTGGCCGAGGAGGCGGCGGCGCTGAAGAAGGCAGGGATACGGAGCGCGGACACGGTGCCTGTGGGTGTGATGATCGAGACCCCCGCCGCGGTCCTCATGGCGGACCGCCTGGCCGAGGTAAGCGCCTTCTTCAGCGTGGGGACCAATGATCTGACCCAGTACACCATGGCGGTGGATCGCGGAAATGCCAGGCTGGCCAACCGCTTCAATCCCCACGACCCCTCGATCGTGCGGCAGCTTCACCGGGTGGTGGAGGTCGGCCGGGCGGCCGGACTGCCGGTGAGTGTGTGCGGCGAGATGGCCTCGGAGCCGCTGAGCGCCGTCCTCCTGCTCGGGCTCGGATATGAGTGCCTGAGTGTGTCGCCGCCGGCGCTGCCGCTCGTGAAATGGGTGATCCGGAGCATCCCGGATGAGGCGGCTCGGCGGGCAGCCGATGCGGCGCTGGGCGCGGCCAGCGCGGCGGACGTCTCTGCCGCGCTCCGGGAGGCGGTCGGAGGATTCATCGACGTACGGCTTCTCGACCCCCAATCGGCGTTGCCTGGCCGTGGGCGAGTGGCTACTTTGCCCCCCGGTAAGAGCCGCGTGTAGCACGGCGGGGCAGCGGGGCGGCGGGGCAGCACGCGATGGCCCCGCCGCCCCGCTTACTATGCCAACCCTGAATCGAGAGCACATGTCCGCGCCCAGGCGTCACGTCTTCACTTCCGAATCGGTTACCGAAGGCCACCCAGACAAGGTCGCCGATCAGATCTCCGATGCGGTACTCGATGCGATTCTCGCCCGCGACCCTGCCGCCCGGGTGGCCTGCGAGACACTGGTAACGACCGGCATGGCGGTCGTGGCCGGCGAGATCACTACCAACACCTACGTCCACATTCCCGACTTGGTTCGCGAGACCGTTGAGTCGATCGGGTACACCGACGCGTCCTATGGCTTCGACGGGCGCACCTGCGCCGTGCTGACCACGATCGACCGGCAGTCTCCCGACATTGCCATGGGTGTCGATACCAAGAGCAACAAGGAACAGGGCGCCGGCGACCAAGGCATGATGTTCGGCTACGCCACCAATGAGACCAGGGAGCGGATGCCGCTGCCGATAGTCCTGGCGCACCGGATCGCCGAGCGGCTGGCCGCGGTACGAAAGGGGCTCAATGGCCATTCCGCTATCGAATGGCTTCGGCCCGATGGGAAGTCCCAGGTCTCGGTCGAGTATGAGGAAGACCGCCCGGTCGGGGTGAAAACCGTGGTCGTGTCCACCCAGCACGCGGAGCGTAACGGCTCCCGGCAGCTGGCCCAGGGCACCATACGGCAGACGGTTATCGACGAGGTCATCAGGCCGGTGCTGGAAGAGGCCGGCCTCGACCACCGCCGAACCAAGTTCCTCATCAATCCCACCGGCCGGTTCGTGATCGGAGGCCCCCATGGCGACGCGGGGCTCACCGGCCGGAAGATCATCGTGGATACCTATGGCGGCATGGCCCGCCATGGGGGCGGTGCGTTCAGCGGCAAAGACCCCTCGAAGGTGGATCGCTCGGCGGCGTACGCGGCCCGCTGGGTAGCCAAGAACATCGTGGAGGCCAAGCTGGCCCGGCGGTGTGAGGTCCAAGTGGCTTATGCAATCGGTGTCGCCCGCCCGGTCTCGGTGATGGTGCAGACATTTGGGACCGGTGTGCTCCCCGACACGGAATTGGAGCGGATGGTTGATGAAGTTTTCGACCTCACGCCCAAGGGCATCATTGACGTGCTGAAGCTGAAGCGGCCTATTTACAGACCGACCGCTAGCTATGGTCACTTTGGCAGGAAGCCCAAGAGTGGCGTATTCGATGGTAAGAAGGTCGACTTTTTCACCTGGGAGCAGCCCGACCGCGTGAAGGCCCTGCTGTCGGCTGCCCGTTGAGGAGCGCAATGACCGTCCAGACTGCCGTGGCGAAGTACGACATCAAAGATCTGAAGCTGGCCGACGAGGGCAAACGCCGGACCGAGTGGTCCGAGCGGTCCATGCCGGTCCTCCGGCAGATCCGTGCCCGCTTTGGTAAGGAGCAGCCGCTGAAGGGGATCAAGCTTTCAGCTTGTCTCCACGTCACCACCGAAACCGCCAATCTGATGGTCACCCTGCGGGCGGCCGGTGCCGAGATCGCGCTATGCGCCTCGAATCCGCTCTCCACCCAGGACGATGTGGCGGCGCACCTGGTGCGCGACCATGGCGTCCATGTCTACGCCATCAAGGGTGAGGATCACCAGACGTACTACACCCACATTGCCCAGGCACTGGCCTTTGGTCCGCAGATGACCCAGGATGACGGGGCCGATCTGGTGGGCGCGCTGCATATGATTGCACTCAACCGGTTGGATGATCTCGCGCCACCGATCCGGGGGTGGGTCGAGGGGCTCTCGCAGGCCGAGCGGAAGGCGCTGGTCTCCGCGGTGAGGGGCTCGACCGAGGAAACCACTACCGGCGTCATCCGGCTCAAGGCGATGGCCAAGGAGGGGATCCTTCAGTTCCCGATTATCGCGGTGAATGATTCGAACACGAAGCACATGTTCGACAACCGCTACGGCACCGGCCAGTCCACGCTCGATGGGGTGATACGCGCCACCAACCTGCTGCTGGCTGGAAGCACGGTCGTCGTAGCCGGCTATGGCTGGTGCGGGCGGGGAGTGGCCAGCCGGGCACGGGGGGCCGGGGCACACGTGGTCGTGACCGAGATCGACCCACTCCCCGCGCTCGAGGCGAGGATGGACGGCTTCGAAGTCATGGCGATGGCCGATGCGGCCAGGGTGGGCGACCTTTTCATCACCCTGACCGGCAATATCCACGTGATCAGGCCGGAGCATTTCTCGGCCATGAAGGACGGGGCCATCGTCTGCAATTCCGGACACTTCAACGTCGAGCTCGACCTCGAAGGGCTGGCGAAGATTTCTACCGCCCGCCGGCACGTGCGTGAGATGGTCGAGGAATACACTGTGAAGGGCCGGCGCATCATGGTGCTGGGCGAGGGTCGCCTGATCAATCTGGCCGCGGCCGAAGGTCACCCCGCCAGCGTCATGGACATGTCGTTCGCCAATCAGGCCCTGGCGGCGGAGGTGCTGGCCAAGGAGGCGGGCACGATGGCGAAGGCGGTTCACCGTCTCCCGCCCGCGGTTGACCAGGAGATCGCACGGCTCAAGCTGCAGGCCATGGGGATAGCGATAGACACGCTGACCCCCGAGCAGGTGCATTACCTGGCCAGTTGGGATGCTGGCACGTAAGCGGATAAGCCCATGATCGAAGTAACGGTCGCGCACCTTGGCCTCGATCGAACGACGAATACCCCGGTGGTAATTCTGCGGGAGAAGGACGGGAGTCGCGTCCTCCCGATCTGGATCGGACCGGCCGAGGCCAGCGCGATCGCGATGGAGCTGCAAGGGATGAAGGCCCAGCGCCCCCTCACCCACGATCTGCTCAAGCAGATTCTGGTAGGGTTGGGGGGCGATCTCCGTCGGGTCGTGATCAGCTCGGTCAAGGAGAACACCTATTTTGCCGAGCTGCTGATCCGCCGTGAGGATCACGTGTTTCAGGTCGACGCGCGTCCCTCGGATAGCATTGCCCTGGCGCTCAGGATGCGGGCGCCGATCTTCACCAGCGACCAGCTGCTCGACCAGAGCGGCGTCGAGACCGACGACCCCTCCCCCGATCCATCGCTCGAGGCGGACAAGCTGAAGGACTACCTCGAGAAGATGGACCCGCAGGATTTCGGGAAGTTCAATCCGTAGCACGGGAAGGGCGGGAATGGC
>DATBSM010000217.1:0-3885 GCA_036559785.1 Gemmatimonadales bacterium | reverse complement strand
CGATCTCGAGAGCGGCTACATGCGAGACCAGTTGATGCTGGAGATCCTCCTCGACATCCGCGACCTCTTCTCGGTGGCGCCGGCCGCGACCGGTGGCTCGGCCCTGGAGAAGCTGGAAGCACTCCGCAGGCTCACCAAGCTCCGCTGAAAGGCCTCGCCATGCGCGCGATGCAGTCCGCTTGCCTGCTGGTCGTGGGGTTCTGGTTCTCCCCAGGCTGCCATTCGATGCCGGGGTCAGCTACAGCGGCCGGCCCGGCCGATCTGATGATCTATGGCAAGGTCTGGACTGGCGACTCGGCCAAGCCCTGGGCCCAGGCGGTTGCCGTGGCAGGCGACACGATCCTGGCGGTGGGCGACAGCACGGCACTGGCAAGGCTGATCGGATCCAGCACCCGCGTGATCCGCAATGGGTCCGCGATGGTGGTGCCCGGCTTCATGGACGGCCACACCCATTTTCTCACCGGTGGGTTTCAGCTCGCGAGCGTCGATCTCCGGGACGCGGCGTCCCCGGCGGAGTTCATCGGCCGGCTCAAGGCCCATGCAGCCAAGCTCCCGCGGGGCGAGTGGATTCTCGGAGGAGACTGGGACCACGAGCGCTGGCCGGGGACACCGCTACCCGAACGGGGCTGGATCGACTCGGTCACTCCCAATAATCCCGTGTTCGTCAACCGGCTCGACGGTCACATGGCGCTGGCCAACAGTGCCGCGCTCCGGTTGGCGCGTCTCAGCCGGACGACCAGAGATATCCCGGGTGGCGTGATCGTTCGCGGGTCCGGGGGCGAGCCAACCGGCCTGCTGAAGGACGAAGCTCAGAACCCGGTCATTGCGGTGGTACCAACTCCCTCGCCCTCGCAGAGCGACGCAGCACTCAAACGTGCCATGGAGTGGGCCGCCAGCAAGGGAGTGACGGCGGTGGCCGACGTCTCCGTTCCATGGTATGAGGTCGCTGCGCTGCGGCGCGCGCACGCGGCCGGTATCCTCACCACCCGAGTGTCGGTTTACGTCCCCCTGGGCGATTGGCGGAAGATGGCGGACACCGTGCGGGCCCAAGGGGTTGGCGACGATCGGCTCCGGGTTGCGGGAGTGAAGGGCTACGTGGACGGATCGCTCGGCTCCACCACGGCCTTGTTCTACCAGCCATACAACGATGCTCCCGAGACGATGGGGCTGCTGGTCACTCCAGAAGACTCCCTGCGAGCCTGGATCGGGGGAGCCGATTCGGCCGGTCTTCAGGTCGTGGTGCACGCCATCGGCGAGCGGGCCAATGGGTTGTTGCTCGATATCTATGACAGCGTCGGGAAGGCCCACGGCCCGCGCGATCGCCGCTTCCGGGTGGAGCACGCCCAACATCTGCGCCGGGGAGACATCATCCGGCTGGCCCGAAGCGGCGTGATGGCCTCGATGCAACCCTATCACGCCATTGACGACGGCCGCTGGGCGGAGAAACGGATCGGCCCCGAGCGAATCAAGACCACTTACGCGTTCCGTACCCTGCTGGACAACGGAGCTCGGCTCGGCTTCGGCTCCGACTGGACCGTGGCACCTCTCGATCCGCTCCTAGGCATTTACGCCGCGGTGACCAGACGGACGCTCGACGGGAAGCATCCGAACGGATGGGTGCCAGGCGAAAAGATCACCGTCGAAGAGGCGTTGCGGGCTTACACCACGACCAATGCATGGGGGGTCTATGCCGAAGGGAGCAGGGGGAAGCTCGCTTCCGGATACGATGCCGACCTGGTCCTCCTCGATCAGGACCTAACCGCGATCCCGCCCGAGGCGTTGGAGCGAGTCGCGGTTGAGACCACAATCATTGGCGGGAAGGTCGTGTTTTCGAAGCCTTGAGCCTCGTTGCGGGCGGCATGCAGGTGCTGCCCGTCCATTCATCCTGGCGCTATCTTTAGCCTGTCCGCCGCTGGTGACCGTTGACCCTGCACCCCCGAGCTTAATGGCCACACGCACTTCGGGACGCGCCAAGAGCTCCGCCAAGCTGGAGAAGGCGGATCTGCTGGATCTCTACCGCGTCATGCTCCTCGCACGCCGGATCGACGACAAAGAGATCCAGCTCAAGCGACAGAACAAGATCTTCTTCCAGATATCGGGGGCAGGCCACGAGGCCGTTCTTGCCGCCGCGGCCAAAGTCTTCCGTTCCGCCTACGATTGGTTCTACACCTACTATCGTGACCGGGCATTGTGCCTTGGCCTGGGCATGACGGCTACCGAGCAGCTCCTCTCGGCCGTCGGCGCGGCCGATGACCCCAACTCCGGTGGCCGGCAGATGCCGTCCCACTGGGGGCACAAAGAGCTCAACATCGTCAGCGCCTCGAGCCCTACTGGGACCCAGTTCCTCCAGGCTGTCGGATGCGCCGAAGCCTGGCTGCGGTACTCGCGGATCGATGGCATCCCGGACCGGGGTAAGCTGGCCCACAGCGATGAGGTTGTTCTCTGCACAACGGGCGACGGCACCACCAGTGAGGGAGAGTTCTGGGAGGCGCTCAACACTGCCACCAACCTGAAGCTGCCCGTGGTCTTCCTGGTCGAGGACAACGGCTACGCCATCTCGGTGCCGGTGGAGGTCAACACCCCCGGCGGGTCGATATCCAAGCTGCTCACCGGCTTTCCAGGTCTCTTCATTCAGGAAGTGGATGGCTGCGATGTGCTCGCGTCCTACGATGTCCTGTCGAAGGCCGCGGAGTACGCCCGCGCCAGGAAGGGGCCGGCTCTCGTTCACGCGCACGTGATTCGCCCCTACAGCCACTCCCTCTCGGACGACGAGGTCCACTACCGCCCACCGGCTGAACGCCTGCTGGACGCCGACCGCGATCCTTTGACCCGTTTTCCGAAGCATCTCCTCGAGCAGGGCATTGCCGCCCAGGCCGAGCTCGACCAGATCGGGAAGGAGGTGGAGGAAGAGGTGCAGGTGGCGGCCGAAGTGGCGCTGGCTTCGCCCCAGCCGGGAACCGACACCATCTACAACTATGTCTACTCCCCCGACGTAGATCCCACCTCCGAGCAGTTCGACACCGAGGACGATCCAAGGTTTGCCGGCGATCCAACCACCATGGTGGACCTGCTGAACATCTGCCTGCGGGACGAGATGACGCGGGATCCCCGGATCGTCCTGTTTGGGGAGGATGTCGCCGACTGCAGCCGAGAGAAGAATCTGGGCGATGTCAAAGGCAAGGGCGGGGTCTTCAAGGTCACCTGGGGATTGCAGCGCGTCTTCGGCAGCGACCGGGTGTACAACTCCCCGCTGGCGGAGGCCAACATCATCGGTCGCGCCATCGGGCTGGCGACCCGCGGGCTCAAGCCGGTGGTCGAGATCCAGTTCTTCGACTACATCTGGCCGGCGTACATGCAGCTTCGGAATGAGCTGGCGCTGATGCGCTGGCGCTCGAACAACGCCTTCGCGTCACCAGTGGTCGTCCGGGTCACCTATGGCGGCTACCTCAAGGGCGGCTCGGTGTACCACTCGCAGACCGGTGCCGCGATCTTCACCGGTGTTCCCGGGCTGCGGGTCGTGTGTCCCTCGACTTCGCTGGACGCGAACGGACTTCTCCGCACCGCCATCCGCTGTGAGGACCCGGTGCTCTTCCTGGAGCACAAGCACCTCTACCGGCAGACCTACAACAAGGCGCCCAATCCCGGACCCAACTTCATGATTCCATTCGGGAAGGCCAAGGTGGTGCGAACCGGGAGCGACCTCACCGTCGTGACCTACGGCGCGGTTGTACAGCGGACGCTCCTGGCCGCCAAGGCCATGGAGGACCAGCACGGGGTGAGCGTGGAGGTGATCGACCTCAGGTCGCTATCGCCCGTCGACTGGGATACGATCTACGCTTCGGTCCGGAAGACCAACCGGGTGATCGTGGCGTATGAGGATTCGCT
>DATBSM010000216.1:0-12809 GCA_036559785.1 Gemmatimonadales bacterium | reverse complement strand
GATGCACGAGCAGGGGAAGCTCTCCCCCCGCGAGCGGGTGCAGCAGCTGCTCGACCCCAAGACACCCTGGCTCGAGCTCGGCCTGCTGGTGGCCTACGACCAGTACGACGGCCAGGCTCCCGGGGCCGGGGTCATCACCGGTATGGGCGTGGTCGAGGGCCGCGAGGTCGTCGTGGTCGCCAACGACGCCACGGTGAAGGCGGGCTCCTGGTGGCCGGAGACGATCAAGAAGATCCTCCGGGCCCAGGAAGTGGCCATGCGACAGCGGATCCCGATCGTCTATCTGGTAGATAGCGCGGGCGTGAATCTGCCCTACCAGGGCGGCGTGTTCCCCGGCCAGTACGGCGCCGCCCGGATCTTCTATTACAACTCGATCATGCGGCGGTATCTCCATGTGCCGCAGATCAGCGCGGTGATGGGGAGCTGCATCGCCGGCGGCGCGTACCTGCCGGCGCTGTCCGACGTGATCTTCATGGTCGAGGGCACCAGCTTCATGGGCCTGGGCGGGCCCAACCTGGTGAAGGGCGCCACCGGCCAGACGATCGATTCGGAAACCTTGGGCGGAGCGAAAACCCACACCGAGTTGAGCGCCGTCGCCCATTACCGTGCGGCCAATGATACGGACTGCCTCACCCGTATTCGGGAGTACATCGGCCGTCTCCCGCTGAATCAGGGCCTCAGTCACCGAGTTCTGTCCGCCCGTCCGCCTGTCCGCCCGTCCACCGACCTCTACGACCTCCTTCCCGCGGATCACCGGCTCTCGTACGACATGCGGCAGGTGCTCGGCTGCATCCTGGATGGCGGAGCCCTCGACGAGTTCCAGCCCGACATCGCCCGGGAGATGTTGTGCGGCCACGCCCATATCGAGGGGCGTCCGGTTGCGGTGATCGCCAACCAGCGGGGCGTGATCAAGGGACAGCCGGGTGAGCGTCCACGATTCGGCGGCATCGTCTACACCGGCAGCGCGGAGAAGGTGGCTTACTTCATCGAGACCGCGAGCCGGGAGCGGCTTCCCATCCTCTTCATTCAGGACGTGAGCGGGTTCATGGTGGGCCCCGAGGCAGAGCAGTCGGGTATTATCCGGGCGGGAGCCCGCTTCGTCGAGGCCATGGCGACCGCCGTGGTGCCCAAGATCGTCCTCACCGTGAATCACGCCTCGGGTGCGGGCTACTACGCCATGGCAGGGCAGGGCTTCGACCCCGACTTCATCCTCTCCTGGCCCACCGGCCGCATGGGTGTGATGGAAGGCGAATCGGCGGTGATGGCCGTGCATGGTGCCGAGATCGAGAAGGCGCGGGTGGAAAAGCGGGAGCCGTCGCCCGAAGCCAAGGCGTCCATGAGCTCGATGCGCACCGACTACGAGCAGCAGCTCGATGCCAAGTTCGCCGCGGCGCGTGGGTTCGTGGACGCCATCGTGACCCCCGAGGAGACCCGGGACCAGCTGGCCTTTACCCTGAGAATCGCCGCCAATTACCCGGGCCCGCACCTCGGCCCGTTCGTTCTTCCGCCGCTCGACGCGGCCATCACCCGCTAGGAGCTGTATGCCATCGCCGCGTATGACCCTCGCTGCGCTGGCGTTCGCGCTCGCGTGTGCACCGAAGCAGCCGGAGCCGAAGCAGCCGGAGCCGAATCCGAAGGAGCCGGCCCCGGAGCAGCTGCCCAAGCCGAACATGGATCCGGGCCGGCTGCCTCCCCGGGAGCAACCCGCGGCGGCCTACCCCGAGAAGGATCCGTACGACACCCTCCAGCCCGTAGTCCCTCCCGACGCAGCCTTCGCCCATGGCTGGATGCCGCTCGCCAGCACCGGCGTCAACGACTTCCTCAAGGCCCATCCGACTTTCGACGGCCGCGGCGTGCTCATCGGTATTCTCGACACCGGAGTCGATCCCGGAATTCCCGGCCTGAGTCGCACCTCGAACGACAACCCGAAGCTACTCGACCTGCGCGATTTCTCGGATGAAGGCGCGGTGCCGCTCAGGCGGGTCACTCCTGTCGGAGACTCCATCGAGGTCGCCGGGCGGAAGCTGGGCGGCTTCGGCCGGGTGACCGCATTCAACACCGGGGGCCCCTACTACGCCGGCCTGATCAGCGAGCTGCCACTCGGATTGCCACCGGCCTCCGATTTGAACGGCAACGGCACGGTGGGCGATAGTCTCGTCCTGGTGGTTACCCGCGCCAGCGACGGGTGGGTCATGTTTGCGGATACCGATGGCGACCGGTCTCTCGCGGGTGAGCGGCCGGTGCACGATTATCTGCAGGCTCGGGAGAGCTTTGGCTGGGCTCGCCGGGGAGGGAAGCCAATCATCAATGTGGCGGCCAACTTCTCCGGCACGGCGGAGCAGCCCGAGCTGGATCTCGTGTTCGACAGCTTCGGTCATGGCTCGCACGTGGCCGGCATCGCGGCGGGCAACGATCTCTACGGTGTCGGCGGCTTCGACGGCGTGGCGCCCGGCGCTCAGCTGCTCGGCCTCAAGATCGCCAACAGCGCGCAGGGCAGCATCACGACCACCGGCAGCATGATCCGGGCGATAGACTATGCCATCCGCTTTGCGGAGACCCGCCGGCTTCCGCTGGTGCTCAACCTGAGCTTCGGCGTCGGCAACGAGATCGAGGGTGCAGTCCGGATCGACGATATGATCGACTCGGTGCTCGCGGCCCATCCCAGCCTGGTGTTTACCATCGCCGCAGGCAACGACGGACCCGGCCTCTCGACCATGGGCTTTCCCGGCTCGGCGCAGCGCGCCATCAGCGTGGGGGCGACGGTGCCAGGCACCTTCCAGGCTCCGGACCGCTCGGGCGCGCGCCGGGAGGACCAGCTGGCCTATTTCAGCTCGCGTGGCGGCGAGCTGGCCCGGCCCGAGATCGTGACGCCCGGGGTGGCGTACTCGTCGGTGCCCCGGTGGAACACGGGGGAGGAGATAGCCCAGGGCACGAGCATGGCATCGCCCCACGCTGCCGGGCTCGCAGCACTCCTGGTGTCCGCTTCCACCCAGGAGAAGCGGCCGATCGAGGCCAGGGCAATCAAGCAGGCGCTGATGGTGACCGCCCGGCCACTTGCCGGGAACACCTTCGTCGATGAGGGGACCGGGCTGCCGGACATCGAGTCGGCGTATCGCTGGCTGAAGGGCAATCGTGCCGTTCCAGACATCCTGGTGCGCGCAGTGGGAAGTCAGAACGTCGATGCCGCCTACCTGGAGATCGGGCCGAATACTCGCGGCGAAGCGCGGTTCGAGCTGCTTCGTCCTGCCTCGTCTCCATCAGTTGGGTATAGCCTCCGGAGCGATTCGCCCTGGCTGACGGCGCCTCCAAAGGTCACGCTGACCGGGGCCAAGAGCGTCGTGCTGGTCAAATACGATCTTGCGGCCCTCAAGCCACCGGGCGCCTACGTCGGCACCATCACAGGATGGGGATCGGACTCGTTAGCGGGCCCGGCGTTTCGGTTGGTCAACACGGTCGTGGTGCCGGCCGCGGTGACTGCCGGGACCGGTGAGCTCCGGACCGGTGTTCCGGTGGAATCCGGCGCAGTGCTGCGAACCTTCTTCCGCGCCGACAGTGCCAGGCCGTTCCAGGTGCGCGTTTCCAGCCGAGGGGCAGCGGAGAAGGGGCTCGCGTTCCTGCATGAGCCGGACGGCATGCCCTATCGGGACGAAAGCGCCCGCCCCCTCGGTGGAGGCAGCGGGGCGGCGCTCTATCAGGTGGACGCGCGCGACGCCGTCGCCGGCACGTATGAGGCGGTGGCCGTCGCTCCCACGCCCCAGGCGATCAACGTCGGCGTGCAGGTGGTCCAGTCCCCACTCCGGTTACACCTGGGCCGCACCGGAGACGAAGTCGTAGGCACGCTGTCCAACGTCAGCGCCGGACCGGAGAAGGCCGAGGTCGCGGTTCTGCTCGGTGGGGCCGAGCGGGTGGAGACGGTGGTTGCTCGCGGCTCAGCGGACCGGCGGATTCCCTTCGTCGCTCCCCGGTGGGCCAGGACCGTCGTGGTGGACCTCTCGATGGACCGGGCCCAGTGGGGGAGGTTCACCGACTTCGGCGTCACCCTGTACGACTCGGTCGGCAAACAGATCGAGAAGAAACCGTTGAACTACGCGTTCGGACGGCTCCAGGCGGCGCTGCCCGAGGGTCACGGAGACATGCCGGTGGAGCTCAGGCTCTATCCCGGCTTTGCCGATCCGGCGGGCGACGAGCAATGGACGCTTCGAGCCGCTATCCGGCTCTATGCGGACACCGCCATCGCCCTCCCACCCCGGCAGGTGGCGGAAGCGACTGTCACCCTCGCTCCTTCGAAGAATGCCTCGGTGTCGTTCGCGCTGCCTCAGAGCCCCTGGCCACTGGGAGACGGATTCTTCCCGCTCGGGATCCTGGTGGCTCGCGCCGGCGATCATACCTGGACCCGGGAAGGGGGCCTGAGCCCTTCCACGCCAGCGGCCACACGATGACGGCTCGCGTGGTGCGAGTAGCTGCGGGGCAGGGGTTCTGGGGCGACTGGCTCGAGGCGCCGGTCCGTCAGGTTCGGGGCGGCCCGGTGGACTATCTAATGATGGACTACCTGGCCGAAGTGACGATGTCCATCATGCAGAAACAGAAGTCGCGCGACCCCAAGGCCGGGTACGCCCGCGATTTCGTTCCGCTGATGGAGCGGATCCTTCCGGACATCGTCGAGAAGGGCATCAAGGTCACCTCGAACGCGGGCGGCGTGAACCCGCGCGGCTGCGCCGAGGCGGTGCTCGAGGTGGCTCGTCGCCTGGGGTTGGCCGGTAAACTGAAGGTGGGGCTGGTGACGGGCGACGACCTGCTCGGCCGCCTGGACCAGTTGATCGCGGCCGGCCACCCGCTCAGCAACATGGAGACCGGCCGGCCGCTGGCCGACATCCGGGACCAGGTGCTCTCCGCCAACGCGTATCTCGGCATGGGTCCGATCGTGGAGGCGCTGCGCGGTGGCGCCGACGTGGTGATCACCGGGCGGGTGACCGATACCGGGCTCACGCTCGGCCCCATCTTCCACGAGTTCGGCTGGCCCACCGAGGACTGGGACAAGGTGGCCGCGGGCACGGTGGCCGGGCACATCATCGAGTGCGGGGCGCAATGCTCCGGCGGCAACCTGCTGAAGGACTGGCGGCGGGTGAAGGGATTGGGCAATCCCGGCTTTCCTATCGTCGAGGCGTCGCCGGACGGCAGCTTCGTGGTGACGAAGCATCCGGGTACCGGTGGCGTGGTCTCGGTTGCGTCGGTCAGTGAGCAGCTGGTCTACGAGATGGGTGATCCTCGAGCGTACATCACCCCCGACGGCGTCGCCGACTTCACCACCATTCAGCTGAAGCAGGCGGGGCGCGACCGGGTTCGGGTCAGCGGCATCCGCGGTGGCCCCCGGACGCCGATGCTCAAGGTCTCGGTGGCATACTTCTATGGCTACAAGGCGGTCGGAACCCTGGTGTATTCCTGGCCCGACGCCTACGACAAGGCGCGCGCCGCCGACCGTATCCTCCGCGAGCGTCTGAAGGACCTGGGGCTCGAGTTCGAGCAGATTCTCACCGAGTATGTGGGCGCGAGTGCGACGCACGGGGCGCTCAGTGGACCTCCCGATCCGGATGCACCCGAGATCCAGCTGCGGGTCGGCGTGCGCGCCAAGGATCGGGCGCCGGTCGAGCGGTTCACCCGCGAGATCGCGCCGCTGGTGTTGACTGGACCGCCCAGTGTGACGGGGTTCGCCGGCGGGAGGCCAGCGGTGGAGGAGGTCGTGGCGTACTGGCCGGCGCTGATTGACCGCCGACAGGTGGAGCCGGGCGTCAGGGTTGAGATACTCACCGCGTGAAGGCGGGGCAGCGGGGCAGGGACTACTCCTTAACTGGGACCATCGGATGGCCAAGAGCCGACAGCGGAAGCCTTCGAAAGTGGCGGCCCGGACACGGGGCAAACTGTCCCGCCGCCCCGCTGCCCCGCTGACGATCCAGCTTCGCTGGATCGCGCACGCCCGCTCGGGCGACAAGGGCGATACCGCCAACGTCGGCCTGATCGCACTCGAGCCGGAGTACTATGACGTGCTGAAGCGTGAGGTCACGGTCCCCCGCGTGGCCCGGCACTTCAAGGGGATGGTCAGCGGTGTCGAGCGATTCGAGCTGCCCAACCTCAACGCGCTGAACTTCCTGTTGCATGGCGCGCTCGACGGCGGTGGCACCATCTCCCTCAAGACCGACGCCCAGGGGAAGGTGTATTCCACGGCGCTTCTACGGATGGAGATCCCAGTTCCTCCCGCGCTGGCCCGGCGGCTGAAGCCGGCGGCACCGAAATGACGGCCGAGTCGCTCGTACTTACGTCGCTCGAGAAGGGTGTCTTCGGCATTACGCTGAATCGTCCGGCCAAGCGGAACGCCCTGAGCTCCGACATGATCCAGCTGCTGCACAAAGCACTCGAACAGGCCGACCTCGACGGCGGTGCGCGGGTGGTGGTGATCCGCGGGGCGGGGAAGGACTTCTGCGCCGGCCTCGATCTGGACGAGCTGCTGGCTTCGGCAGACAAGCCCGAGCAGGAGAACGCCGCGTCCGCCCTTCGACTCGGCATCCTGTTCGAAGCGCTCCGGCGGTTGCCCAAGCCGGTAATCGCATTGGTCCAGGGACGAGCCTTAGCGGGCGGCGCCGGGCTGGCCACGGCATGTGACCTCGTGGTGGCCTCGAAGAGCGCGCGGATGGGATACCCCGAGATCCAGCGCGGATTCGTGCCTGCCATGGTCACCGCGCTGCTCCGGCGGCTCACCGGCGAGAAGACGGCGTTGGACCTGATTCTCACCGGACGGCTTCTGAGCGCGGATGACGCCCAGACGGCGGGCCTGATCAGTCGAGTGGTGCCGGATGCCGAGCTCGAGCGTGAAGGGGCGGAGCTGGCGGCCGGACTGGTCGCCTCGAGCGCGTCGGCCCTGGCCCTCACCAAGCGACTCTTCTACGGGCTCGATGGGAAAAACCTGCCTGAGGGCATCGTGCTGGGAGCCCAGGTGAACGCCGTCGCCCGGAGTACACCGGACTTTCGGGAGGCGCTCGTCAGATTCCTGCGCCCGTGAACTACCTGCGTCTGGGCCTGGCCCTCTGTGGCTTCGTCCTCGCCCTCCTCGGCGTAGCGGTGGACGACGTGCGGCTGGTATGGGCCGCCATCGCGGTGCTGCTGGGCTCATTACTCGTCCGCCTGGTCCTCCGCAAGGGCGAAAACGGGGCTTCCGGACCGCACGATTGACGTGTGACGCCGCTCACGGGTGGGTTCCGATAGCCGCAGTACTTTGCCCTCCGAACGGTTAGTCTGACACACGCCACTAAGGAGGGTGATATGAGGGGCCTAGTAAAGGGTGCGGCAGCACTCGCGCTCGGGATGCTGCTCAGTGCACCCGCCGCGCAGGCGCAGGGTGCCGAGTTTTCTCTGGGTGGGGGCGCGACAGTCCCACTCAGTGATTATGCTGACGTTGCGAAGACGGGTTACAACGGATTGGTTGCGATATCATTCGTGCCCGGCTCGTTTCCGCTCGGGATCCAGATCGACGGCATGTATCAGCGGCTCAAATTTGATAACAGTACAGCCAACCGCAGCAACCAGATCATCCAGGGCACGGCCAACCTGGTGTACAAGTTCAAGACCTCTGAGGAAAGCACCTTCCGTCCCTATATCATCGGCGGAGGCGGCGTCTACAACTTCAAGAACGTAGGCGGCGACGACGTGGTGTTGCCGGGCGATGGCGACACCAGCACGGACTTCGGCGTCAACGTGGGTGCTGGCTTCGACATCAAGGCCGGCGGAGCCGGGCTGTTTGCCGAAGGGCGTTTCCATAATGTCTTCGCCAGCGGGGCGGGGACCGACGCGCAGTTCATTCCCATCACGGTCGGTATCCGTTTCGGGGGGAACTAAGCGGGGCAGGAGCAGAAAAAGCGTGAGCGGGTAACAAAAGACGTGAGCGGGGCTGCTGTTCCCGCTCACGTTGTTCTTTCCCCGCTCACGCAGTTTTTTTACCACCTCTGCACGCTTCCGATCAATAGTTCCTACGCCAGCCAAGCATCTTCGGACATGGTCGATAACATGTCCGAGGCCCGTCGTCTCCTGCTCCATCACTTCGGTTATTCCAACTTCCGCCCGGCCCAGATACCCGTCCTTCGATCCATCTTCGAGGGCCGGGACACCCTGGCGGTGCTGCCCACCGGCGGGGGCAAGTCCATCTGCTTCCAGATCCCCGCACTGGTGCTCGGCGGGCTGAGCGTGGTTGTGTCGCCGCTCATCTCGCTGATGCAGGACCAGGTTGAGGCCGCCCGAGCCCGCGGACTGCCGGCCGCGTGTCTCAACAGCAGCCTCGGAACCGCGGAGCAGGACGAGGTGCGGGCGGCCATCGCCGATGGATCGCTGCGCCTGTTGTACGTCTCGCCCGAGCGGCTGGAGCGCTTGAGCCAGGAATTCGCCAGCCGGGGAATCAGGCCCAGCCTCCTGGTGGTGGACGAAGCGCACTGTATCGCCGAGTGGGGTCATGATTTCCGTCCCAGCTACCGGAAGCTCGCGCGGGCGCGCTATCGCCTGGGTCAGCCGCAGGCCGTCGCACTCACCGGGAGTGCCACCCCAGGTGTCCGGGATGAGATTGCCCGCGCCCTCAGGCTCCGTCCCGGCTTCGCGCATCACCTCGGGTCGTTCGATCGTCCCAATCTCTGGTTTGGTGCGGTGCGCGTGGGGAATGAAAAGGAGCGTCTCGCGGCCTTGTTGGCGCTCCTTCGCGGCGACGATGCCATGGCTATCGTTTACACGCCGACGAGGGGGAGCACCGAGGCGGTGGCCCGCGCGCTGTCAAAAGCAGGGCACCGTGCAGCGCCGTATCACGCCGGCCTCAGCAAGGCTACCCGCGCCGCCGCGCTGGATGACTTTCTTCGCGACCAGGTGGACATCATCGTCGCCACCTGCGCCTTCGGGATGGGCATCGACAAGCCCTCCGTTCGGCTGGTGGTGCATTGGACCCCACCTCCCACG
This sequence comes from Gemmatimonadales bacterium, assembly GCA_036559785.1. Classification (GTDB taxonomy): domain Bacteria; phylum Gemmatimonadota; class Gemmatimonadetes; order Gemmatimonadales; family GWC2-71-9; genus CAVVWJ01. The sequence continues at coordinate 3,827 of DATBSM010000216.1, read as the reverse complement.
CCGGAGGCGTACTACCAGGAGGCGGGTAGAGCGGGGCGGGACGGGGAGTTTGCTCGCTGCCTGCTTCTCTGGCGCGCCGCGGATACCGATCTGCACCGCCGCCAGCTCGATGTCACTTTCCCCGGCCGCCGCCTGCTGGAGCGGATCTGGCACGAGCGGGATGGCACAGTTGGGGTTCCCCGGAACGTGCTTGAATCGGCCGAACGGCTGCAGCGTGAGCTGCACCCGGAGCGGGGGCCGGTCGATTGGCGGCCGATCCGCGAGCGCCGCAGGCAGGCGGAGGCGCGCATCCAGGCGGTGGAAGACTATGCCCGGGAGTCGCGCTGCCGCCGCGCCCGGCTGGTGGGATACTTCGGGGAGTCTCTCGTCCGTTGCGCCGGGTGTGACCGGTGTGGATCGAAGCCGGTTCGCTCGCCGGCCGATCCGGATGTTTCGGCCCGCTTGACCCGGCTTCGCCGAGCGCTGGCCGACCGGAAGACGGTATGGGGCGGCTGCCCTATCGAGCCCGATGTCTTGCTGCGGCTGGCCAGGCATCCACCGGCGGATGCTGCGGCGCTGGCCGACGTGCCGGGTGTCGGTCCCGCGCTGGCAGAAAAGCTCGGGGGAGCCATCCTCCATGCGCTCTCACCTGGCAGCCCCGTTCCTGTCCTGGTCGAGGGGAATGCAGCGCTTGCCTCGCTGGAGCGGTGGCGCGCGGGGGTCGCGCGGGAGATGGGGGTGCCGGCCTACACAGTAATCCCCGATGCAGTCCTACGGGCCATCTCGGCTGCTCGCCCCCAGAGCCGGCTCGACCTTGCCCGCATCCGAGGAGTGGGTCCCCGAACGCTCGCCAAGTTCGCCGACCAGCTGCTGAGCATCGTCGCCGTGACTTGAGTCTTTTCGAATGTGAGTCTCGCGCATCCCGATTGCGTTCCGGCCGCCGCCGAGCGGACCGGTGAGGCGCCCAGCACTAGCGTGCCCCACCGAGCTACGTTTAGTCCCGGTCATCGTCACCGTCGTCTTCATCACCCCCGTCGTGCCCACCTCGATGTCCTCGCGTAATGTTGATGGTGCCCTGGAAACACGCATTGGCCGGTGGCGGCCTTGTCGCAAATTGGCACGGCGCGAACCTCTGAAAAATCACATGCACGGGTGCGCCGATCAGCCACCCCGCCGTGACGACACCGTCGAGCACGGCATGCCCTGTCGCGTCCTGCTCGCCCTGAATGATCGCTGTAAACGAGTGCCTCCCTCTTGGGTCTGTGACCTCATAACGAGCCGTCAGCTGAACACTGCCGGTAGGGAGGGGGGTTCGGACAAGAACCGCCCCGGCAAAAGTGCCAACGACATCGCCTCCGGTGAAGCCCGTCATGAGGAGAGAAGTAAGATCGAGACTGGGAAACCATTTCGTGTAAGTGACCTCGACCACCCCACCTTGCTTCTCCGTCTGCGCCGGGTGTGCGGTGATATCGGTGGGGGTCAATGGTGCTGTCGGTGAACTCGTCGGGCCGTCACACGCCGCTGCCAAGACACCCAGGCCGAGAATCATCAAACGTCGCAGGGTAGAACTGGGTAGGGTGTATCGGAGGCCAAACTCTTTGCTCCCTGCCGGAGGGATGGCGGTGGCCATGAGAAGTTTGCGATGGATCATTGTAGGACCTCCTGAATTGAGGGAAGAGCCCTCGGTGGGTAGCCCGCTGGATTCGCTATTCATGGTACGCGGGCTAAATTAGAGGCGGCTGCTCAGAAGCCACTCAAAGGGCAGTCAAACGGGGCAACATGCTCCACCTCAAGACCTTCGGCGGACTCTCGGTAGATATCGACGGCACGCCTGGGACTGGTGCGGCGCAGCAGAGGAAGACGCTGGGGCTGCTCGCCCTCCTTGCCGCCGCGGGCCAGCGCGGCCTCAGCCGCGACAAGCTCATCGCCTCCCTGTGGCCCGAGACCGATGCCGAGCACGGCCGCGGACTCCTCAACCAGGCCTGCTACGCCCTCCGCCGCGATCTCCACGCGCGCGACCTGTTCCTCGGATCGATCCAGCTGCGCCTCAATTCCGCCGTGATCTCGAGTGATCTGGAATCGTTCGCCTCAGCGCTGGAGGAGAACGATCCAGGCAGGGCGGTCTCGTTCTACGCCGCACCCTTTCTGGACGGTTTCTATCTGAATGGTGGAGGGGAATTCGAGACTTGGGCGGAGACCGAGCGAGCCCGGCTGGCGGGCCAATGCCGGGCTGCGTTGGAGCTGCTGTCTGCCGAAGCGACCCAACGCGGCGAGCACCGGGTGGCGGCGGACTGGTGGCGACGCCTCCTCGACCTCGACCCGCTGAGCTCTTACGCCGCGCTCGGCTTGATGACAGCCCTGGACCAGGCCGGAGAGCGCGCCGAGGCGCTACGCTACGGGCAGGCGCACGGGGAGCTGGTGCGGGCGGAGTTGGGCGACGGCCCGACGCCTGAGCTGTCCGATTGGATCGAACAGCACCGGCATGTAGCTCGAAACGGGGTAGCGGGAAATGGAGCAGCGGGAAACGCCCACCCCGCTCCTAGTGACCTATTCACGACGGCCGGAGAGCCCGTGCTGACGCGCCGTTCCCTTGTCGCAGGACGCCGTTGGGGCGCGGCTGTCGGTCTGGCGGCCTTGGCCGCGGCAGGAATACTCCTGTCGCGGGGCCGTATGAATTTGCCGACCGATCCCAACCTGCTGGCGATCGCTCCATTCGACGTGCTCGACCCCTCGTTGCAAATCTGGCATGAGGGGCTGGTGGACATCCTCTCGCGGGATCTCGACGGCGCCGGACCACTACGCACCGTCCCGCAGACGGTGGGGCTCAAGCGCTGGCGAGGCCGCGCCGATCGGGTGTCGGCCGAGAGCTTCGGCCACCGCACTGGCGCCGGGCTGGTTGTCTTCGGAAGTGCAAGGAAAGCGAGAGACACCGTTAGCCTTCGAGCGACGGTGCTGGACCTGGCCAGGAAACGGGTCGAGTCAGATCTCGAGGTCAAAGGTGACACGGCGGCCATCGGAGACCTGGCCGACTCGCTCGGGATCAGGATCCTTCAGGTGCTGGGGCGGAATCGGCCGATTGGGGCGGTGCGGCGAGTCTCGATCGGGTCCAGATCTCTCCCGGCGCTGAAGGCCTTCCTCAATGGGGAGCAGTTTTATCGGCGCGGTCTCTGGGACTCGGCCCTGGTGTACTACGACTTGGCTCTCACTCAGGACAGCACATTCGCGCTTGCCTTCCACGGCATGGCGACCGTGCTCGGCTGGAGTCCCGCGAGCTCGCACTCCTATCGGTCCCTGGAGGAGTATAACCGCCGGTCGGTGACACTGAATCATGGACTCCCCGCCAGGGACAGTCTGCTGATTACCGCCGATTCGCTCGACATCGCAGCGGGCGATGCGACCGAACCAGCCGATCTGATTCGCTTCAGCTATCGATGGTTTTCAACCTTTGAGGAGGCAACCCACCGCTATCCCGAGGATCCTGAGGTTGCGTACCGATTCGGTGATGCGCTTTACCACAGCGAGCCTCCTCTTGGGGGAACTCCCGCCCAGGCACTCGAGGTCTTCGACCACGTTATCAACCTCGACCCGGGATTCGCGCCGGGGTACGAGCATACGGTGGAGTTGGCGATCCGGCTGCATCGCCCTGACCTGGCCCGGAAGTATGCCGCCGGGTACCTGCGGCTCGATCCGACCGATGCCAATGCACCTTCGACGCGACTGGCCGCTGTGCTGCTCGATTCCGAGCGCTCACCCACGCTGGAGGTGGCTCGCGTGATCGACAGCGCCTCCACCCGGGCCCTGATTAACGCCGCGAGTTTCGGCCCAGGGGGGCGACTCGGTTGGTGGGC
>DATBSM010000215.1:0-3125 GCA_036559785.1 Gemmatimonadales bacterium | reverse complement strand
CAGCGACTTGCCGTCGATCTTGGCCTGGAGAAAGACCTGCCCCACGCTATCACGTCCTGGGGTCAACGACCGGAGCGAAAGGCTCAGCACCTCGAGCTGACGCTCCAGGATCTCGCTCACCGCCGCAAACGCCGCCGCTATGGGGCCGTCTCCCGTGCCGCGCGCCGAGCGCTCGCCGGTCCAGGGTCCAGTCATCCTCACCTCCGCGGTCGCCGTCACGCTGCCGCACACCACGCGGAGGTGGCTGAGCTGAAACTCCTCGGGCGCGTCGTTAAAGCTCTCGTGCAGGAGCGCGAGCAGGTCCTCGTCCAGGATCTCGCGCTTACGCTCGGCCAGCGCCGTGAAGCCCTGATAGAGGGTGGCCAGCTGCTCCTCGGTGAGCTGGTAGCCCAGCTCCTGGCAGCGGCGCTCGAGCGCGTGCCGCCCGGAGTGTTTTCCGAGCACCAGAGTCGAGTGTGGAATGCCGACCATCTCGGGCCGGATGATCTCGTAGGTGAGCCCGTTCTGAAGCATCCCGTGCTGGTGGATGCCCGCCTCGTGGGCGAAGGCGTTGCGCCCCACGATGGCCTTGTTCGGCTGGGGAAAGACACCCGTGAGGTAGGAGAGCAGCTGGCTGGTGCGGTAGATCTCGCGCGACTCCACGTTGCACTCGAACGCCACCGCCGCCCCGCGTACTCGGCTCGCCATTACGATCTCCTCCAGCGCCGCGTTCCCCGCTCGCTCACCGATTCCGTTCACGGTGCACTCGACCTGGGCCGCCCCCACCGAGATGGCCGCCAGTGTATTCGCCACGGCCAGACCGAGATCGTCATGGCAGTGGGCGCTCAGGATCACCCGATCGCTGCCCGGAACCCGCTCGCGCACGTCCCGGAAAATCGCCGCGTACTCGGCCGGCATCGCATAGCCAACTGTGTCGGGCAAATTGATGGTCGTGGCCCCCTCTTCGATGGCGGCCTCCACCACCCGGCAGAGAAAGTCGGGATCGGTGCGGCTGGCATCTTCGGCCGAGAACTCCACATCGTCGGTGTACTGGCGGGCCCGGCGGACGGCCTCGCGCGCCATGACCAGGACACCGTCGCGAGTGGTCCGCAGCTTTTCCCGGATGTGGAGGTCAGACGTTGAAACGAAGACGTGGAGTCTGCCGCGAGCGGCCTCGCTCAGCGCCTCGCCGGCAAGCTCGATGTCTCGTTCCGTGCAGCGCGCCAGGGCGGCGATGACCGGCCTCCGGACCTCGACGGCAATGTCGCGGACGCTCCGGTAGTCCCCTTCGGAGGCGGCGGGGAAGCCGGCTTCGATGATGTCCACGCCGAGCGCGTCCAGCTGGCGGGCGAGGCGGAGCTTCTCCTCGGGCGAGAGACTGTTGCCGGGGGCCTGCTCACCGTCGCGCAGCGTGGTATCGAAGATCAAGACTTCCGGGATTGCCATACATCACTTTCAGGTTGAGGACCAAAACGAAAAGCGCCGCGGACCCCATGGTCCGCGGCGCCGTTGAACTCAGTCGAGACTTATTGTCTCATGCAGGCACGCCGCGGACCCCTCGCTCACCGATAAGGACGGCAAGCAGAACGCTGAGGAGGACGACGACGAGAAGAACAAGCTGCATGTTATTGAGCCGATCTTGAATGTAAGCCAGCACGTCACAATTCCGGCTGGACCATGAGGCTATGGCATTACGAAGGCACTGTCAAGGGCAAACGCTCTGGCTCTGATCTCCAAGAATTTCCGGCTCCCACCGTCTTGACGAATTCATCGGAATGAATAATAATGCAACATGAGTACGCCACTCGCCCCAGTCCTCCTTAACGTCAATCTCAATATCGTCCGCTCCAGGGGGGCGTCCGGGTGAGTTAGCGTGTTCACGTTAACCCCGGCCCGCTCCCAGATGGAGCGGGCCTTTTTTATTGCCTCGCGCGCGGCCTCTCCGGCCGTTGAGGCACGACAACTCAGGAGCAACCATGGCCACTGGGCAGCGGATCCACCCGGCCGGTTCTCGTCAGCACGACCGACGACACGCCGCCACTCGCGCAACAACGTCCCTCGACTCCACCCGTGAGCACGATGCCTGCGGCGTCGGCTTCGTAGCCGCAGCGTCGGGCGCCCGCAGCCATGAGGTCATCGCCATGGCGGTCGAGGCGGTAGCCCGGGTGGCGCACCGGGGGGCGGCGTCAACTGACTTGTCCGGTGATGGCGCGGGACTCCTGACCCAGATCCCCCACCGATTGTTCTACCGCGACTCTTACCGGCTGGGACTTCATCTGCAGCCCGGGCTCCCCTTCGGCGTGGGAGCCTTTTTCCTGCCGCCATCGGGGGAAGCTCTGGCCGCATCGGTCAAGATGGTCGAGGCGGTGCTCGCCGAGGACGGCATCCCGGTGCTGGGTTGGCGCGACGTGCCGGTGAATCCGGCCGCGTTGGGCCCCACGGCTCAAGCCTCCTGTCCTGCCATCCGCCAGGTCCTGGTAGGCCGGCCCGCGCTCACCGCCGATGAGGATGCCTGGGAGCGCATTCTCTACCTGGCGCGTCGCGAGATGGAGCGGCGCGCGGAAGAGGCCGGGCTGTCCGGGTTTTACGCCTGCTCGATGTCCTGTCGCACCATCGTCTACAAGGCGTTACTCACCGGGACCCAGCTGCCGGCATTCTTCACCGATTTCCGCTATCCGGAATATGAGAGCGCAATCGCGGTTTTCCATCAGCGCTACTCGACCAACACCCTCCCGAGCTGGCCTCTGGCGCAGCCGTTCCGCCTCCTGGCGCACAACGGGGAGATCAACACGCTGTGGGGCAACCGGAACGCGATGACGATGCGACAGCCGATGCTCGCCTCGCCGGTCTGGGGCGAGAAGATCGAGCGGCTCCGGGAAGTCATCTGGCGGGAGGGGAGCGATTCGGCGAGTCTCGACAACGCCATGGAGCTGCTGGTGCGGTCGGGCCGGGATCTGGTGCACGCGTCGATGATGATGATTCCGCAGGCCTGGGAGAAATATTCTGACCTCGATGCCGGGGTGAAAGCGTTCTACGAGTATCACCAGTGCGTGCTGGAGCCGTGGGACGGTCCCGCCGCACTCGCCTTTACCGATGGCGTGCTGGCAGGAGCCGCGGTAGATCGCAACGGTCTCAGGCCCTGCCGC
>DATBSM010000214.1:0-9515 GCA_036559785.1 Gemmatimonadales bacterium | reverse complement strand
CGCGGTGTTTGCCAGGTCCACCAGACCGCGGACGAACGACGGGTCGACCTCCGCCGATTTGGCGAACGCCACCGCCGAACGGGTGAGCGCGTCCTTGCCCAGCATGGTCTTGAGCCCGGTCACGAAGGAGATCTGGGAGTCACCCACGCCGTATTCGGCCAGGCCCATTCCATACCAGGCGTAAGGCCACGAGGGTTGCAGATCGATACCCCACTGGAATTCAGACGCGGCATCATCATAGTGATCCTGGCCGCCGAGATCGCCGAGCCGGAGCGAAAGGAGTCCCAGCTTCAGGTGGACCATAGCGTCGCTGCGATTCACCTTGGCCGAGTCGATCAGCCGCTTCTCCAGGCCGAGAAGCCCGACGGAATCCACGGTGCTGGTAACGGAGTCGCGGAACCGCTCCAGTTCCACTCGCTCCTCGGGGCTTTGGGCCACGAGGTGTCCCGGCCTCAGGGTAAGGAAGGCCAGGAGGATGGCGGTACCGGCGAGAAGTCGGGGACTCATCAGGGAAGGCATCAGGCGAACCTCGTCACTGCCTCTAGGGAACAACACCGCCGTCCATGGCGCCGACACTAGGCGCCGGCCGCGATGTGGAGGAATTCGCCCTAGGAGACGCCCTTGGTCCCGACCGGCCCACACCAGCCGGAGGCTGGTTTCCAGCTCGATCCTGAAGGAAGTCGCGGATCCCCTCGTATACGCCCTGGGCATAGCGTCGTGCCCCAGCCGGAGACCGCAGGGTGGCTTCCTGTTCCGGCATAATGATGAACATTCCCTCGACCAGCACCGATGGCATCCATGTCGCACGTACGATTGCGAAGTCAGCGCGGCTGATTCCCAGATCCGGCAGGCCGAGCCGCCGGACCAGCGTCCGCTGAATGGCGGACGCGAGCGGCGCGCTTCGGGGCTGATTATAGAATACGCTGGTGCCGTGGTTGGTGAAGGGGTTGATCCCGTCAGGCAAGGCATTGTTGTGAATTGAAACCAGCAGCTCCGCTCCGCTGCTTTCGGCCAGGGCCACTCGAGGCCAAAGGTCCACCGCGGAATCGGTGGTCCGGGTCATCGGGACCCTGGCCCCGGCGGCCACGAGCATGTCACGCAGCTGCAGCGCTACCGCCAGGTTGGCCTCCGCCTCACGCAGCCCCGTCGGGCCGGTAGAGCCCAGAGGCGGATGGCCCGGATCGATGGCGATGACTCGCCCACGCAGCGGGTGGTTGCGCCTAATGCTGGGCGGGCGCCGTATCTCCAGCAGCAAGTCGTTTCGGCTCCACCGGGTTCGGTAACCCCAGACCGGTGCCCACAGTTCCACCGTCAACATCACCTCCTGGCGCTGGGTCTGGGCCCAGCTCATCTGCCGCACTAATGAGTCGGTACCGTAGCGCATCCAGTCCACGTCTCCCACGGCGCTGTAGAAGGTGATGGCCAGGCTTCGCTCGGTTTCCACGACCTGAAACGGCACCCGTTGGGTCAGCGGGATTCGCAGCGTGGCCCCGTCCTCCGAGGGTGTAAGGGTGACCGAGCCCACGACCGCACGCGGCTCCGGGAGCCCGGCGGGGAGCGCATGCGCGTCGGCGATCGGGACCCAGGCCTCGGATCCGGGCGAGAGCCGGATGCGAAGATCGTCATTGACCCGGCCGGTCACCGATGCACGAGTGCCGGTGGGAAAGAACCAGTTGTAGGTGCCGCCCGGCGTTGCGCGGCCCGGCGTCAGGCTGTCGGTCTTTCCCTGCCCCGCGGTGTCGTCGTCGAGTTGGGTGACGACCGGCAGGGTGTCGAGCAGGGCCACCTGCAACGGCCAGGAAAGCCGAACCGTGTCGCGGTCGAGGGCTGCCTCGACGACGGCCCAGGAGCTATCGGGCGACACCAGCTCGGCATACGGAGCCGGACAGCGTGCCCCCGTCACGCAGCGGACGGCGGCGCGCGCGAGCACTCGAACCAGCGAGGCCGTAGGGCCGCGCAGGACGGGCCCGGCATCCGGACCGATAGCGCGTCCCCGGATGACGCCTACGTACCTCACCTCTTCCGGCGTGCGGAGCTTGGTCGTGTCGCGATCGAAGGCCCTCAAGGCCGGGAGGACCTCCTGTGACTGTCTCTGGGGAAGCAGCCGGACCACCCTGCCACCGGGAAGACGTACGCGTACGTCGGCGCCTTCGACCGCCCGAGTTGAGAATGTCAGGTACTCATTCCGGGAAACCCACACCTGGCCTTGAGGCGAAAGCGACACCGAGTCGATCCACGCGCTGCCCTGGCTGATTGCTCGAGGGACGGTGCCTCTGTCCCGCCGCACCGGATAGACCAGGACCGATGAGTCCTGACCCGCGCGCGCGGCGATGGTGAAGTGCATCAGGGTGTCGGGAGGAAATGGGATCCACGCCAGCCAGGCGCCATTGGGCCAGACTCGCACCGGGTGGCCGTTGATCGTCACACTGGTCTTGCCGTCGGCGACGGATCCGAACAGAAAACTGGAATCCGAGGCCCGAACCAGGTCGGTCAAGGCCGGGTAGATTACCCGAAGGCCGATCGGGTCCTGTACTTCCGGCGCGGCGTGCAGCTCCGAGCGGTTGAGACGCGACTCCGCCGGCCCCGGGTCGGGGCTTTTAGTGGTACGAGGGTCGGGCGAGGGATCGGATTTCGAGGAGCAGGCCGGCGCCGCCAGCATTAGCCACAGCGCCCACCCTCGTGCGCGAGAGACAAGCATAGCTGCAAAGTACACAGTGACCATAACTTACGCCAAGACGGCGTTGACGCTCTCCTTGCCGCTTCCTAGATTCGTCAGACCTGGAAGCGCCATGTGACTCTCTACGGCAGGCCAGGCGTCCCCGCTCAGCCCATTTCCGGAGGTGTTACATCGTTCCGAGGAGCGCGTGAACGGCGGCGCGGTGCGAGTCAGCGTGTTCGGCAAGACCGATCTCGGCCGCACCCGGGATCACAACGAGGACACCTTCCTCGTCGCGGACCTGAGCACTGGGAACGCCAGCCTCCAACCGGAAGTCCGCCGCCACGAGATCGGCGCGCGGGGGTCGCTATTTATGGTAGCGGACGGGATGGGCGGCGCCGCCGCCGGTGAGCTGGCGAGTGCCATGGCCGCCGACCTGATTTACCGTCATCTGGCCACCGCCTGGGCCACCGATAGCGACGCCTCTCCCGACCAGTTTGCTCACCGCCTGCGTGAGGCGGTCGAGCTCGCCAACCGACAGATTTACTCCTACGCCCGCGAGCACCCCGATGTCAGGGGCATGGGCACCACGGTGACCGCCGCCGGGATGTTCGGCGGCGACCTGTACCTCACCCAGATCGGAGACAGCCGCGCGTACCTCGTGAGGGGATCGGAGGCGTTTCAGCTCACCAAGGACCAGAGCCTCATGCAGCGTCTCGTCGATGCGGGCGAGCTGACGGCGGACGAGGCCGAGCAGAGTGAGCGGCGCAACATCATCCTTCAGGCGCTGGGGCCGGACCCGCGGATCAAGGTGGATCTCACCCACCAGCCGATCCGGCGGGGCGATACCCTGATCCTCTGCTCTGACGGCCTTTCCGGCGTAGTGCGCAAAGAGGAGTTCGCCCAGATGGCAGCGGAGTACACCGATCTTGCCGAGCTGTGCTCCGTGCTCATCGACCTGGCCAACGCGCGCGGTGGACCCGACAACATTACCGTGGTGGCGGCGCGGTTCGACGGGGAAGGACTGCCAGAAGCCAATGGAACGGACGGCATCGGCCACCAGGCCTATCAGCCGGCGCAAACCACCACCGTAGAGCAGGCGATCCTTCCGCCCGCCCAACCGGATTTGATCCGTGATCCAGCCGACGGTGAGGACGAAGAGGCTGCGCATTACATGCGGCCGATGGATCGCCTTCGCTCCCTCGCCCTCATCCTGATTATCCTCGGCGTACTCCTGCTGCTGCTCACCGTGTGGCAGTAGGCTCCACTCCCGTAGCGCCTGATCAGGCAGAGCCGGCCGGGGTGGCCGCTCCCCTGCGAGTGCGGCTGGCATGGCTGGCCGCTCTTTCGTTTGCGTCAGGCTTTCCCTTCGGCCTGGTAAACGAAACCCTCCCCGTCTATCTCCGCACCCACGGCGCCGGGCTGGTCGAGATCGGACTGATCAGCGCGGTCAGCTTTCCCTGGACATTCAAGTTTCTCTGGGCTCCGCTGGTGGACCGGCTCGGCAGCCGGCGGCAGTGGATCGTCGCCTGTCTCGCCGGCCTGACGCTGCTGACGCTGATCCTGGGCACACAGGAGTTGAGCGAGCTGGCGCGTTGGTTCTGGCTGATCCTGGTGCTGATGGTCACCCTGTCGGCGACGCAGGACATCGCCATCGACGCCTACACGATCGAGGCTACTACCACCCGCGAGCTGGGCCTGGCGAACTCGGTTCGGATCGCGGCGTACCGGGTGGCGATGTTCACCGCGGGTGGCTTGCTCATCTGGCTCGCGGGCCGGCGGGGATGGCCGGCCTCGTTTCTTACGGGCGCCACATTGATGGGCGCGCTCACGGCGGCGGCGCTCTTTATCCCCGAGCGCAAGCGAGCCGTTGCGACGGCCATGTCCATCTGGGAGCCGCTCCGCGAGCTGCTCTCCCGCCCCAACATCTGGGCAGTGGCCCTCTTTGCGCTGTTGTTCAAGATCGACATCTACGCCATGGAGCCCATGACTCGGCCATTCTGGGTGGATCGGGGCTTTTCGCTCGAAGAAATTGGCGCCATCCTCACTCCCGGCCGCATCATCGCGACGGTGTCCGGCGCGGTGCTGGGTGGCTTGCTCACCACCCGAATGGGGATTTTTCGGGGACTCTGGACCCTCGGCATTCTCCAGGCGCTGTCGAGCTTGGGCTACGCGGCCGCCGCCACTCTCCCCACCTCGAAACCGCTGATCATCGGCGCCGCGCTGTTCGAGAACTTCGCCCATGGGCTGGGGACGGCGGCGTTCCTGGCGTTCCTGATGTCGGTCTGTGAGCGACGCTATGCCGCAACCCAGTTTGCGGTTCTTTCGGCGTTGCTGGCGTTGAGCCGGACGCTGGCGGGAGGGGCTTCGGGTCTGTTGGCGGAGAACATGGGGTATGGGCGGTACTTCTTTCTGACCTTCCTCCTGGCAATTCCCGCTTTTGCGCTTCTTCCCTGGATCAAGGGGGCCAGCAGGACCAGCTGACTAGGCCATTCGTAGCACGAGCCACCTGGCCACGGCCTCCTGCATCAGTCGCTGCCGATGCCAAGCCAGTAGAACCGGCGCCTTGCTGGGCAGCTCCGCGATGAGCCGAGGATGTCCGAAAAGCACGATGAGGTCGGCACCTGCCGCATGATGGGCCAGCGCTTCCTTGGCGGCCGTGCCGAATCCCGAGCGGCCCTTCCAGGCCCGCGGCTCGGCGAACACCAGCAGTACTCTCGAGCCACCGCCATACCGGCCGATCCGCTCGGTGCCGAGCGCGCGATGGACGTAGTCGCTAGGCCCAGGCGGGTATGGACCACCGATATCATCGTCCACCACAACCAGATCGAGGGGCTCGGTCAACTCCGGCACCGAGCGGCGGACCATCATGCCCTCGTTCAGCAGCACGTCCGCCAGGGCATCCACCGATTCGTAGGGCCCCCGAGTGACCGGGGGTGTCGGCGCGGTAGCGGCAGCCAGGGCATGGTCATAGCGGCGGAGGGAATCGTTCAGGCGCTCCTGCCCCAGCGCTCCGCTCGCCAGAGCCCCCTCGAGAGCGTCGCGAACCCGCCGGGCGTCGTTGGGATAGAGCAGAAGGTCCGCTCCGGCCAGGATTGCCTCGACCGCGGCATCGGACTCTCGGCGGCCGACCAGAGCCCCATCCATAATGAGCGCGTCGGTGACGACGAGCCCATCGAAGCTGCTGCGTAGCTCCCCAAGGAGCGTGGGGGAGAGCGTCGCCGGCAGGCCCGAGCTATCGAGCGTCGGGTAGGCGACGTGCGCGGTCATGATCGAAGCCACACCGCTGGCGACCGCGACGATGAAAGGAACCAGGTCGGTGGCGCGCAACGACGTGGCAGATGCTTCCACCACCGGTAGGGCGACGTGAGAGTCCACCGCCGTGCGGCCATGCCCAGGGTAGTGCTTGGCACATGCCAGCGCCCCGGCTCCCTGGCACCCCTCGACCCACTGGCGCACGTAGGTGGCGACTTCATTCGGATCGGCGCCGAAGGCCCGGGTCTGCACGATCGGGTTCTCCGCCATCACGTCGAGATCCGCGACCGGGGCGAAGACCCAGTTAATGCCGACGGCTCGCGCTTCCTGGGCCGTGACTGCGGCGGCCCAGCGTACTATCGCCGGATCCCGGAGGGAGGCGAGCGCCATTGGAGGCGGAAATTCGGTGAGTCCGGCAATCTGCTGCCCCGCGCCGCGCTCCAGGTCCGACGCGATCAGGAGTGGACGCCCCGCGCGCCGAAGCAGATCCGCGGTCAGGCGGCGGACGCTCTCCGCGGAGCCTCCGAAAATGATGTATCCGCCCACGCCGATCTCGAGTGTATCCGCAATCCGACCCGCCTCGTGGGCAAAGCCGCTCAAGGCGTCGGAGCGCAGGGCCGGCATGATGAGCCTGGCCGGGTTCACGGACTTCGGTATTCCGTCGGTCATGGACGAGTGACGGCCCCGAGTACCCGCGACCCGCCCGCACCAGTGGCCGCGGGCACGTTGCCCGGCTGGCCATTCAGGGTGAGGTATCCCAGCAGCGCAAATGCGACGGCCTCCTTCGCATCGCCCGGGAAGAACAGCTCGTCGAATCGGCGGAGCGGATGGTTGCCCTGCGCCGCGAGGTGCCGCCCCAACGAGGCCATGAGACCCGGATGATGACAGCCTCCGCCGGAAGCCACCACCTCGACCCCAGGGGGTGTCCACCTCGCCACCGCGGCGGCGACGGTGCGCGCCGTCAGCTCCACCGCAGTGGCAACGCCGTCGGGGCCCGGGGCCCGCTGGTGCAGATCGCGGGCGTACTGGTCGCCGAAGCGCTCGCGGCCGGTGCTCTTCGGTGGTGGCGCGGCGAAGAAGGGGTCTGCCAGGAGAGTCGTCAGAAGGTCCTCGTGTACGGTTCCCTGAGCGGCAATCTTGCCATCACGATCGTAGGAGCGTCGCTGATCAACCAGGCGTGCAACCGCGTCCACGACGGCGACACCCGGCCCGGTATCGAATGCGAGGACACCGTCCTCCTGAGCGCGCTGCACCACGTAGGTAAGGTTGGCCATCCCGCCGAGGTTGAGGAGCACACGCGGAGCATCACTGGAAGCGAACAGGAGAACGTCAGCCATGGGCACCAGCGGGGCCCCCTGCCCGCCCGCCGCCACATCGCGGGCTCTGAAGCCGCTGACGACGCTCACACCGAACCGTTCTGCGAGCACCGCCGGCTCGCCGAGCTGCCAGGATACCAGCGGTGGCTCGTGCCAGATGGTCTGTCCTGGAAAGGCAATCAGGGAGAGATCTGAAGCGGGTACTTTGCCCTGTACCAGTACTGCCTGCACCGCCTCCGCAGCCCATTCCGCCACCCGGACATGCAGTCGCGCGAGGGCAGGAGCGGTGGAACCGTTGAACGCGTGGCGGATCTCGGCTCGTTCTTCGTCGGAATAGGGACGGGTCACGAAATCGATCAGCGTGGCGTGGGTGGGACCGTCGAACCGGACCAGCGCAGCATCCACACCGTCGAGAGAGGTTCCCGACATCAGCCCTATGGCGAGGGTCGGCCGCTCAGTCATCGGGTGGGCACCGGCGGAGGATCGCCCACGATTGCCCGGAGTCGCCCAGCGTGCTCGGCCAGAAGCAGCTCCGCTTCACCCTTCGGCACCCCCCGCCGGGCCATCACAATAGCCGTCTTCACGCTGCCATCCGCCGCGTCGATGAACTGCTGCGCGGCATGCCGGTCCAGGCCCGCGGCCTCCATCACGATCCGCTGGCTTCGATCGACCAGCTTGTCGTTCCACGCTCGAAGATCGACCATCAGGTTGCCATATGTCTTTCCCAGACGGATCATGGCGCCCGTGGTGATGGTATTGAGGACCAGCTTGGTGGCGGTACCCGCCTTCATGCGAGTCGATCCGGTGACGATCTCGGGGCCGACCAGGACGGTGATACAGACATCGCAGCTGGCCCGCAGCCGCTCCGGCGGCTCGGAGCACGACAGGAACGCCGTCCGGGCACCCAGGGCCTGGGCTCGGTCCAGAGCCGCACCCACGTAGGGCGTCGTTCCGCTCGCGGCAATGCCGATCACCACATCCTTGCGTCCAACGCCGAGGGCTTTCAACTCCCGAACCGCGGCCCCGACGTCGTCTTCAGCGCCTTCGACCGAGCGCACCAGGGCGGGTGCACCGCCGGCGATCACACCCACGACCATCTCCGGCGGCGTCCCGAAGGTGGGAGGACATTCGGTCGCGTCGAGCACGCCGAGGCGGCCGCTTGTCCCTGCCCCGACATAGATCAGCCGGCCTCCCGCACGGAAAGCCGTCTCTACCAGATCGATGGCGCGCGCGATCTCGACCCGGGCCTTAGCCACTGCGGTGGGCACACCGGCGTCTTCGACGCCGATGAGATCGACGATCTCCAGGGCGGAAGCAGTATCGATGGTGGAGCTTCGGGGGTTGCGCCGTTCGGTCAGGCGCATGTCGTGGAAGTCGTCAGCCACGCAAGCCGAGGATAGGAGTATCCAAGCGTCAGTCTCAGGCTAAATTAGGAGAAGTGCGAGGTTCGAGGCAACTCCGTCCCGCCTTCCAATTTTTTCACGGAGCTCTTGTGCGCATATCTGGAGTGCTGGTGGCCCTGATTCTCCTGTCACCCGGCTGCGCCCGGCGCTCCGAAGCCCCGGGCATCGCACCGGCCGCCGGTATTGCCCCCTCTTGGCCCTTCGCCGGGAAGGCGAGAGTCGCCGAGGCACCCAAGGCCATGGTGGTCGCGGGGAACCCCATTGCGAGCAACGTGGGCCGGGACATCCTGCAGCAGGGCGGCAACGCGGTGGACGCCGCCGTTGCAGTCGGCTTTGCCATGGCGGTGGTCCACCCTGAGGCCGGCAACATCGGCGGCGGCGGATTCATGGTCATCCGTCTGAGAGGCGGCGAGGTACAGACGCTCGACTACCGCGAGATGGCTCCGTCCGGAGCATCCCGCGACATGTACCTCTCGGCCGGTCCTGAAGCGAGTGTCACCGGCCATCTCGCAGCTGGGGTTCCTGGCGCCGTGGCCGGGTTGACCGAAGCGCACCGAAGATATGGGCGGCTACCCTTTGCGGCCGTAATCGAGCCCGCAATCCGGCTTGCCACCGACGGATTCGTGGTCGACGAGCATCGCAGCCGCTCGATCGGTGGCGACAGTGCGCGCCTGGTGCTCTTTCCGGCATCCCGCGCCACTTTTCTGCCCAACGACCAGCCACCCGCAACAGGTTCGACCTTCCGGCAGCCTGAGCTCGGCGCCACCCTGGAAGCGGTGCGCGACAGTGGGGCAGCCGGCTTTTATCGCGGCTGGGTGGCGAGCCTCATTGTTGCGGAGATGAAGCGCGGCGGCGGCCTGATCAGCGCGGCCGATCTCGCCGCAT
>DATBSM010000213.1:0-4348 GCA_036559785.1 Gemmatimonadales bacterium | reverse complement strand
AGGAGGTGCTGGGGATCGACGAGCGGGGGCACGATTTCTTTCTGCAGATGACGGACGCCCGCCCCGATACGGGTGGACTTTCAGGAGCCACGCCGGCGGAAGCAGTGAGCTGGGGAAAGATCGACCCGGATCAACTGCCTGGCACGGTGGTGGTGTACACCGACAGCTCGATCGCTCTGCCGTTGCTCACCGCCTACGCCCGGGAACGGCGGGATGTGAGACCCCTGAAGCGACTGTACGGCCGACGCAAAGCCATGATGGAGCGGCTCGTCAAGGAATACCGGGCGGCGCGGGAGTTCAGGGATCAGAGGGCGGAGGAGTCGGTTGGAAAGACGGGAAAGACGGGAAGGACGGGAAGGACGGCAAAGACGGCAAAGCCAGTAAGGAGCGGTGGATAATCCTTTTCGCCCCTTCCCGCCCTTCCCGTCTTTCCCGTCCTATCTCGCATTCTTATACATCAGCTCCATTAGCTCGTCATACATCGCCTCCGTCTTCTCCGGATCCCCCGAGCTGATCGCCTCTGTAGCGCAGTGCCTGAGGTGATTGTGCAGCATAACCCTGCCCGCGCCGCGTAGCGCCTCTTGCACCGACGAGAGCTGCATCAGCACGTCGGCGCAGTAACGTTCCTCCTCGACCATCTTCTGAACTCCGCGCACCTGCCCCTCGACCCGCTTGAGCCGGCTCAGGAGCGCGTGCTTCGCCTCGGGATCAACTGCGGTGGCGTGTGTCCCGTCTGCTGAACGGCCGCTACAGGCACAGGGGGAGGTGGTTTCGGGCGACATGGGTACTCCTTAGTTGAACTGCGTAGACACACTGTACCTGCGAAGCCGCAGGCTATTCGATACCACGCTGACCGAGCTGGCGGCCATCGCCGCCGCGGCCATGGCCGGGGTGAGCAGCAGACCGAAGGCCGGGTAGAGCGCACCGGCCGCGATCGGGATGCCAATGACATTATAGATGAAGGCCCAGAACAGATTCTGTCGGATAATCCGCATGGTCCGGCGCGAGAGGCCGATTGCGTCCACCACACCCAACAGATCGCTTCGCATAAGGACGATGTCCGCCGCCTCGACCGCCACGTCCACCCCCGTACCCATCGCGATTCCGATATCAGCCTGCGCCAGCGCCGGCGCGTCGTTCAGTCCGTCGCCCACGACGGCGACTGCCTTACCCCGCTCCTGGATCCGGCGGACCTCCGCCGCCTTCTGCCCCGGCAACACCTCGGCGATCACGCGGTCGATCCCGACGGCCCGCGCCACCGCCACGGCGGTGCGGCGATTGTCGCCCGTGAGCAGGGCGCTCTCCAATCCCAGGCGCTGTAGCTGGGTGATCGCCTCCCGGCTAGTGGGCCTGATCGGGTCGGCCACCGCGACCAAGCCGGCCACCATGCCGTCCACCGACACGTAGACCGTGGTCTGCGCCTCGGACTCGAGCTGATCCGCGAGAGGACGCAGTGGTGCTGGATTAACCCCGAGCTCCTGCATCAGGGCGGCGCTCCCCACAGCCACGCGCCGTCCGTGGACCACGCCGAGCACGCCTTTGCCGGTCAGGGTCTCGAATTCGGCGACATCCTCGAGAGAGATCCCGAGCCGCGCAGCCTCGGCGACGATCGCTTCCGCCAACGGGTGCTCACTCAGCCGCTCGACCGAGGCCGCAAGCCGAAGGAGGCCCGATTGGTCGAGGCCCGGGTCACTGCCGCTCGCGAGCTGGACTGACCGAACCGACGGACGCCCTTCCGTTATCGTCCCGGTTTTATCGAAGACTACAACGTCGATGCGACCGGTACGCTCGAGCGCCTCGCCCCGCTTGATGAGCACACCTCGCTCGGCCCCGCGGCCGGTGGAGACCATCACGGCTGTCGGCACCGCCAATCCCATGGCGCAGGGGCAGGCGATGATCAGTACGGTGACGGCGGCCACGAGCCCGCGGAGATAGGCCGGCGGAGGTCCGAAATCGAACCAGACCACGAAAGTGGCGATTGCGAGGGAGATCACGACCGGAACAAAGACGGCGGAGATCCGGTCGGCGATCCGTTGGATTGGGGCCTTGAATCCCTGCGCCTCCTGCACCAGGCGAATAATCTGAGAGAGAACGGTGTCCTGCCCCACCCGGGCGACCCGAAAATGGAAGGCGCCATTCCGGTTGAGCGTGGCGCCAATGACGCGATCACCAGGCCCCCGGGAGACCGGCACCGGCTCGCCGGTGAGCATGGACTCGTCCACGTAGCTGGTACCCTCGAGGATCACGCCGTCGGCGGGAATCTTTTCCCCGGGCCGCACCACGACTTCATCCCCTTCCCGGAGCTGGTCCAGTGAGATCTCCGCCTCTGCACCCGCGCGGAGAATCCGTGCCGTGGAGGGCCGAAGGCCAATCAAGCGGCGGAGCGCTCCCGACGTCCGGCCCTTGGCCCGAGTCTCGAGCAGGTTGCCGAGGAGGACGAGCGCAATGATCCAGGTGACCGCCTCGTAGTAGACTTGTGGCTCGATGCCATGGGAAGAGAGCCGGTCGTCGAACAGCGTGACACCCAGGCTGAAGAGGAAGGCGGCTCCAGTCCCGATGGCAATCAGGGTGTTCATATCGGCGCTGTGGTGCCGGAACGCCGACCATGCGCGGGCATAAAAGTGTCGGCCGGCCCACCCAACCACCGGCAGCGTGAGGCCAAGCAGCAGGTAGCGCCAGGCATCCGCCGAGACCCGGTCGATCGAGGGCGCCATGAATCGCATCAGGGGGTCCGCAGTCGAGCCCGACACCATCGCGGTGAGGTGCATGCTGAAGAGCATGGTGAGTACAGCGGCCACCAGACTGACAGCGACCTTGCGCCGAAGATCGGCGATCTCCTCCTCCCGCACCTGGTCCTGCGTCTCGAGCAGCTGTTCGCCGGACTGCCCTTCCCGGGGAATCTCCGCGCCGTAACCAGTCGCCCGAATCGCCTCGACCAGCCGCGTGGGACTCGTCGCCACGGGGTCAAAGTCGACCGTGGCAGAGCCGGTTATCAGGTTGACGCTGGCCGAGCTCACGCCGGCGGTCTTCTCCAGCGTGCGCTGCACCCTCGCGCTGCAGGCAGCACAGGTCATTCCTGAAACGGGTATGGTTGCTGAGTCGGTGCTCATGTGCCAAACAGCGTGAACAGTGAACGGTGAACGGTCAACGGGGTGAATGAGAGGGGCCTGTTCACGGTTCACCGTTTACCGTTTGCTCTGTTGCGAAAGAAGAACCAGTAGTTCACCCACACGATCGCGACGAATCCCAGCACCGTCACCACGATCCTCGCAGCCGTCACACCGCCTCCTCAGCTCCACCACCGTCCGCCGGCGCGGCCGTAGCGGTATACCCCGCGTCGGCGATCACGCGTTCGATTGCGGATGGATCGGTGGTCTGCTCGTCATAGCTCACTGCTGCTCGTCCCATGCGGAGTGACTCAAGCCGGACACCTGGCGCCGAGGCGAGAGCGTTGTTGACCGCGTGCAGGCAGTGCCCGCAGGTCATGCCGGTGATGTGAAGGACGATTTGACGCACGTTGAAGGCTTTCGGTGGCTGATCAATAGAAGGATACTATAGGGGGTGGGGGTATGTCAAGTACTTGGAATTTATTGTGCTTCCAATGACAGCACCCTGCAAGAGACGCGGGCAGGACGCCATCCACTCGGCGGTTCCCTCGTGCGACTGACTCGGGGGACCTCCGCAAGTGTCTAGCCTGAAAACACTTGTAGTGTCTGAGGGATGGGCATATCTCATGCCTTAACGGCTTCATATGGACCTCGGTGCGGCGACTGAATCGGCGGACGAACCACTCTCGACCCGCGGGAGTGAGTTACTCGTTCCCATCCTCCGAGCCGGTGAGGGACAGGTTGATCCAGCGGCTCTCGCCACCTGGCACCAGGCGCTGTCCAACACGGCCGCCGTCGAAGTGCCACATGACTTGATGGGTCTCTGGCTCTACCCATCACAGGGCGGCATCGTGCTGCTGGGGCCCTCGGAGCTCGCCGAAGATGATCTCGCGGTTCCCCTGCCTTCCCCGCATCTCAAGCCGGAGCAGCTCGCCCTGGTCGAAGAGATTGTCCGGGACGCGGGGTACGGATCGGCAACCTGCCTCCCCATCCGCTTCGGCAAGCGCGACGTTGCGCTGCTACTGGTCGCCGATCTTCAGCCGGGGCGGTATGGACCGGCCGAGCGGGTGCTGCTCCAGTGTCTCGCCCAGCGGATTGCTCCGATGCTGGGGAGGATTGCGCGGCAGTGGACGCCGGTGGAAGGATCGACATCCCGGCAGCAGGAACGCATCGCCGGGTTGCTGGAAGCGGTTGCGCAGGCCAACCGGGATGCCGCCACTCCCCAGCGGTTTCTGGCCGGA
>DATBSM010000212.1:0-16114 GCA_036559785.1 Gemmatimonadales bacterium | reverse complement strand
CTGCGAGAAGCAGCTCGGCCTTCGACAGAGTGCCGGATGCAATCAGCCCTGCCGCGGCGGCGGCGCAAGAGCGGAGAAAGGCTCGGCGGGGTGATTCTTCGGAGTGTGACATAGCCTTTCCATGGGGGCCAACGACCGGAGTTAAGCTCAGGTGTTCCACCCTTCAAGTCAAGCCGAGAGGGGAGCTCTAATGCTATTTTCTAAGTCCTGCCCGGGTAGCGGGTTGCCGACCTGATCGGCGATACAGAACGCCCAGAGGAATAGTCACCGCTGTCAGCTACAGGACAGGCGAGCAATAGTCTGCACTTCATCATGAGGGGGCAGGGACTCAAAGCCAGTATATGGGGGTTTGCCCAGGGCCGTCACGGCGCAACCCTTGCTTCGGTGGGGCCCAATCGGGGCAGTCAAGATAGGCCTAGTCCGGCTTGTGCCGCCCCACCCGCATCACTACTTTAAACCGTTCTATGACATAGCGATGTGGGGATTTCCTGACCTCCTCTCCGTGCCGAGGCGCCGTGGACACACAAGAGCTGCAACAGGTAGCCCTCTTCGAGAAGTGCCGCCAGTTCACTAAAGCGCGTGAACTGCAGTCGGTGGGCCTGTATCCATATTTCAAGCCGATTTCCGAATCCGAGGACACCGTCGTCGTCATTGACGGTCGGAAGCGGATCATGCTCGGCTCGAACAACTACCTCGGGCTGACCCATCATCCGAAAGTCCTCGAGGCAGCCACGCGGGCGCTGACCCGTTACGGGTCGGGTTGCACCGGCAGCAGATTCTTGAATGGCACGCTGGACCTGCACGAGCAACTGGAATCGGCCCTGGCCGAGTTCCTGGGTAAGGAAGCCTGCCTGGTCTTCTCCACGGGTTACTCCGCCAATCTGGGGCTCATCGCCGGGCTGGTAGGGCGCGGAGACGTCGTTTATCTGGACAAGCTGGACCATGCCTCCATCGTAGATGGCGCCAAGCTCTCTTACGGGGAGACAGAGCGGTTCAATCATGGCGACCTGGCCAACCTCGAACGCCGGCTGGAACGGAACGGCCTGAGCCGGGGCGCCATGATCGTGGTCGACGGGGTGTATTCCATGGAGGGCAACATCGCCGATGTCCCGGGGCTCTCCCGGATTGCGCGGAAGTACGGAGCCGCCCTGGCACTCGACGACGCCCACGCCATTGGCGTGCTCGGCCCCAACGGCGATGGGACCGCAGCCCACTTCGGCATGACCGAAGAGGTTGACATCATCGCCGGAACATTCTCCAAGTCCCTGGCCTCCATCGGCGGGTTCGTGGCGGCATCCGACAGCGTCATCCATTATCTCCGGCATCACAGCCGCCCGCTCATCTTCACGGCTTCCCTGCCGCCCGCCAACACCGCGGGAGTGCTGGCCGCGTTGTCTGTCCTGCAGCAGGAGCCCGAGCGCCGTGATCGCCTGTGGGCCAACACCCGCCGCCTGCAGGATGGATTCCGCAGCCTAGGCTTCGATATCGGCCCCACTGACACTCCCATTGTGCCGGTGCTCATCGGCCCGCTGGAGAAGACGTTCCTCATGTGGCGCCGCCTGTTCGACGCGGGCGTCTTTACCAATCCGGTGGCGCCGCCGGCCGTTCCGGCCTCGCAGTGCCGGCTCCGGACCAGTCTCATGGCGACGCACACCTTCGACCAGATCGACTTCGCTCTGGAGCAGTTCGGGATGATCGGCAGGGAACTGGGGGTCATTTGACCGAACGCCCCCGCGTCCGAGCGGCGCGCGACCGGCGGGACCTCAAACGCTTCATCGACCTGCCCTACCGATTACACGCGCGGGACCCTGTCTGGGTCCCGCCGTTGCGTCGGGACGTCGAGTTGCTCCTGTCCCGCACCAAGAATCCTTTCTTCGAGCATGCCGAGGCCGAGTACTTCCTCGCAGAGCTGGATGGCGAGGTGGTCGGCCGCATCGCCGCAATCAGCAACCGGCTCCACAACGAAACGCACGGCGACCGGGTCGGATTCTTCGGCTTCTTCGAGAGTACCGACGATCAGGCGGTGGCAGACGCGCTGCTGGCCGCTGCGGCGGACTGGTGCCGACAACACGGCCACGACCTGCTTCGGGGACCCGCCTCGTTTTCGGTCAACGACGAATGCGGGTTACTGGTTGACGGCTTCGATTCCCCGCCCACGTTGATGATGCCGCACAACCCTCGTTACTACATTGCCCTGCTCGAGCGCGCCGGCTTTGCCAAGGCCAAGGACCTCTGGGTCTACCAGGGGGGATCCGAGGAACACTATGTCCCGGTGCCCGAGCGGCTCGCCCGGGGCACGGAGCTGATCCGCCAGCGCCAGGGGATCACGCTCCGCTCGCTGAACATGAAGGACTTTCAGGGCGAAGTGGAGCGGATCAAGGAGCTGTACAACGAGGCATGGGAGAAGAATTGGGGCTTCGTTCCCATGACCGAGCACGAGATCGACCACTTGGCGGAGCAGTTCAAGCCGGTGGTCATCCCGGACATGGTGCCCATGGCGGAGAAGGACGGGAAGCTGATCGGGTTCGGCATCGCCTTACCCGACCTGAATGTTGTATTCCGCCGGCATCGCTCCGGTCGCCTCTTTCCCATGATCCTCGACCTGCTCTGGTCGCTCAAGATGAAGCGGATCCGGCGGGCTCGCATTCTCCTGCTCGGCGTCCATCCGGAGTACCGTGGCAAGGGGATAGATGCGATGCTCTACCACTGGATCTGGACCAGATCCGGAGAACGTCGCATCTACTGGGGCGAGGCGGGATGGATCCTGGAAGACAACCCGGCCATGAACGCGGGCCTCGAGAAAATGACCTTCCGGGTTTACAAGACCTACCGGCTGTACGACCGCAGCATATGAGGGCGATGGTGACCGGCGCCACCGGCTTCGTCGGCAGTCACCTGGCCGAGGCCCTCACACGCCGCGGGCATCAAGTAACGGCCTTGGCCCGATCGTCGCGGAAGGCGGAGGCTCTGAGCGCGCAGGGGGCGCGGGTGGTGGCGGGGGACCTGCACGACGCGGATGCTCTTGACCGGGCCACGGCAGGCCAGGACATCATCTACCATGTCGCCGGAGTTGTGGCTGCGCGGGACGAGGCGGGATTTCTGCGAGCCAATCGCGATGGAACCCGGAATATCCTCAATGCCGCGGAGCGCAGCGGCAGCCCTCGCTTCGTACTCGTGTCGTCCCTCGCCGCCGCGGGCCCTGCACCACCCGGAGCCCCTATCACCGGCCGCGAGACTCCGCATCCGGTCACGGCCTACGGCCGCAGCAAACTGGCGGCTGAAGAGGTAGTGAGAGCCAGCGACCTCGGCTGGTCGATCATCCGCCCGCCGATCGTCTATGGTCCCCGGGACCGCGAGGTCCTCAAGATATTTCGCCTGGCCCGACTCCACCTGGCCCCAGTTTTTGGAGATGGCTCGCAGGAGCTGTCCGCGGTACACGCGGCCGATCTGGCCGAGGCGTTGGTATCCGCTGGAGAGAGCCCCACCACTGTGGGCGGTATCTACTCGGCCTGTCACACCGAGGTGTTCACCAGCGCCGAGCTCGGCCAGGCCGTAGCCCGGGCGATGGGTGGGTCGGTCACCACTATCAGGATCCCCGCCGCTGTGGGACGGGCGCTTCTCTCGCTCACCGAGACAGGGGCGCGACTCACCCGGCAAGTCACCATTCTCACCACGGACAAGGCAAACGAATTCTTCCAGCCCGCCTGGACCGGCGATCCTGGACCTTTGACCCGTGACACCGGCTGGCAAGCCACATATGACCTCCGGAAAGGACTGTCCAGTACCTACGAGTGGTACCGGCAGGCCGGGTGGCTCTGAGGTTGACCTCCGCTTCCGACGCTCCGGAGCAGACGCGGCCCGACCCGCTCCGGGCCGCCGACCTCTTACTGCTTGCCTACCTGGGTATCGTGTCGCTGGTCGCCGCTGTCCGCGCGCCCAGTGCACCCCAGTGCTGGTGGCTTCTCCTGGCGCACGCACTCGTGGTCGTCCTCGTGTATCTGGTCACGCGGCCGGGACTCGGCCCGGTGGGCAAGACCATCCGGGAGATCTATCCCCTTCTCCTGCTGCCCGCGCTGTACAGCGAGCTGGATATTCTTAATTCGGTATCTGTTGGCGTTCACGACCCGCTGGTACAGCACTGGGAACTGCTCCTCTTCGGCGGGCAGATAAGTCGGACGTGGTGGCAAGCGGCCCCGAGCCAGTTCTGGTCTACCGTCTTCCACGCCGCCTATCTCTCATACTATCTCATCATCTCAGCCCCGGCTCTCTACTTCGCCTGGCGAGGAGACCTCCAGGCCGTCCGCCGCTTCGTCCTGGTCGTCATCGCGACCTTCGCCATCTGCTATCTGGTCTTCATCTTCTTCCCGGTAGCGGGACCGTATTACGAATTTCCCCGCCCTGCCCCGTGGTTCACCAACAATCTGCCGGCTCGGCTCACCTATGAGGCGCTGGCCGGGGGGAGTTCGTACGGCGCCGCATTCCCCTCCTCCCATGTTGCGGCGGCATTGGCGGCCTCGCTGGCTGCCTGGCGCGCTTCCCGGCACCTGGGATTTATGCTCCTGATTCCCACGCTGTTGTTGACTGTCGGCGTGGTCTACTGCCAGATGCACTACGGGGTGGACGCGTTGGCAGGGCTGGTGGTGGGGACTGGAGTGACTTGGGGGATAGGGCGGAAGGGATAGGAGCCTTTTCCGCCCGCCTCCGGCTCGTTCACTCGACCGTGAGGTAACCGCTCATTCCCATCGCGACGTGAGGAAGGCAATAGAACCGGTACACCCCCGAGGGGGCGCCGACAAAACTCACTTCGTAGACCGCCTCGGGATCGACAAGGAGCGGCCCCTGGAGCGGTGCCGACTGACCGGGCATGCCGCTCTGGAGGGCGGCAGCCGCTCCGCGAGGAATACTGTCGGGCCAGAAGGACACGTTGTGGGGACCGCCACTCTTGTTGAGAAAACGGACGACGTCCCCCGCTTTGATGACCAGCGCATCGGGAACGTATCTGTAACTGGATCCATCGAGCACCATTTTCACATCGTAGGTCTTGGGGCCCGCCCTGGGCGCAGAGACCACGGGGGCCGGCTGCTGTTCCTCGGGGGGTGCCGGCGGCTGCTCTTCGCTCTTCTTCACACCATCGCCACAGGAAACCAGAACGAACGCCATACCGGCCACCAGTGAAGTTGTCCGCATTTGGCTGGCTCCACTTCCGACCATAGGGTTACCCACTTTGAGGACTCAGAGGAGAACTTGACAAGAAGGGTGCCCGCAACGAAATCGGAGCACCCCTCTTACTTCTCACCTCTTACTTCTTCCTTACTGCACGGTCAGCTTCCCATGCATTCCCAGCGCCAGATGCGGGGTGCAGTAGAATTTGTATTCGCCCTTGGGAGCCTCGCTGAGCTTGACCTCAATCACCTCGTCCGGGACAACCGCCAGCTTGCTCGAGAGCGGGGCCATCGGATCGGTCAGCGTGAGGTGCGAGGCGGCACCCGACGGGATGCTGTCGGTCCAAAACGCAACGTTGTGCGGGCCGCCGCTCTTGTTGTGGTACTTGATTACATCGTTGGGCCCGACGGTCAGCTGATCGGGAACGTACTTATAGGTGCTGCCTTCGAGCACCATATTGACGTCGTGAGTCGCCCCCTGCGCGGCGGTGGGTGTTGCCGCTGGGGCCCCCGCCTGATCCGGAGCCGCTGCCGGCTGATCCGCGCTCTTCTTTTCCCCGCCACATGCTCCCAAGACCATGGCGAGCCCTGCCACCAAGGAAGTCATCCGCATTTTCACTGCTCCGCCTCCGAACAAGAGGTTACCGACCTTGTGAACCCTTTCACGAGTATAAGCACCAGGGTGGCAAAGGGAAGTGGGGATCTTCGAACGGTGCCCCTCCGGGCCGAGGCCGTTAATTTAGGAGGGTCGTCAGTTTCTCTCTCCCTGGAAGAGCATGGCACTCGCCGTTCAATCCACCACCACACCCAGGTTGACGGTACCGCCGTGTCGCGGGTTGGGCCCCCAGTGCAGAAGCTTGCCAGTGACCCTGCGAATCGGCCCGCTTGAGGACGGCACCACGTCGCTCGACCATGAGGCCACCTGGCTCCTGGGCCATACCCAGCACATCACCTTCTCGGAGGTCTGGGAGGACCGGGGCGAGCTCTATGTGGAGGCGATGCTCCACGTCCCCTGCAGGTACCTCCGCCGTGAAGGCCCTACCGCACAGTGTACTGCCCATGGGTTCCGGGGCCCCACACCACGCGGCGCGTACCAGCCGGAGCAGCCCCGCCGCCTGGGCCGGGATCGCTTCCTCATTGTGGATAACCGTCGAAAGGCGGCCCGCACCCTGCCTCCGCCCCGGCGCACCCTCCCGGTGCTGGAGGGGGCCAACCCGTGCGCCCTGGCACCCTGCCGAACAGCTGACAACACCCGGGGCGCCGCCTGCTGCCGGGATCTCCAGATCGAGATCATGTGCACCAGGCGCCAACTGAGACTGGAGGCACTGGTGCGCTCCCGCCGGTCACCGTATCTCTGCAAGGTGGAACGGGCGGGTGATTTTTCCATCGAGGCCGAAGTCATTTCCGCCTGCGGGTTCCTGGACGACGACGGGATCGGCTGTTCCCTCCACGGGCGGGTCAGGGCGGACGGCCGCCCGGCCAAACCGGATCTTTGCAGCGAGTGGCCACCGAAGAATAAGGGTCTGCACCCAGGCTGCGTTTTCGCCGCCAAGGCTCGGCGTGGCGTTTAGGAGGCCCTTTGTGCAAGTTCCCGAGAGTGGGCCGTCCTCTTGGACGATCCAGCCGGGCATTCATGGCGGGCCGCCGGCTTCTAAGGAGCACGAGTGACGGACGACCTCGAGCAGCTGTACCAGACCACCTATACAGCCGTCGTGCGCTTCCTGTACCGCAAGGTTTGGGACGCGGAGCGCGCGGAGGACCTGGCCCAGGAGGTCTTCGTCCGGGCGCTGGCCCACAAGCCAGAGAAACCTCGGGCCTGGGTGTTTGCGGTGGCGGCCAATCTGGCGCGGGACGAAGCCCGGGCGGCGGTACGCCGGAAACGGCACCTTACCCTGCTCAAGGCCGATCCGGTGGCGCAGCCGACGGTGGCCCCGGCGGCCGACGATCTGGTCGAGCACGATGAGCGGGTCGCCTCGGTGCAAGAGGCGCTGAGCACATTGACCGCGCGAGATCGCGAAATCCTGCTCCTCTGGGATGCGGGTCTCAGCTATCCCGAGATCGCGGCCCAGACGGGCCTCGCAGTCGGAGCGGTTGGTACAACCTTGGCTCGAGCGAGGCGTCGTCTAGTGGAAGCACACGACCGGCAGAACCCCAGCAAAGGGACTCATGCGGCACATTCCTGAGGACGAGCTGCACGCCTATCTCGATCAAGGGCTCAGCCGTTCCCAATGCGTGGAAATCGAAAGCCATCTTGCCGCCTGTGCCTCATGCCAGGCGTCCCGGGATGGTATCGCCGCGCTGCGTGACCGCACTACCGCATTGCTGTCCCGGCTCGCGCCGCCCCGCTCCTTCCCCACCCCGTTCGAGACTCTCCGCCGCCGAGCCGACCTTCACGTCTCAGTCCGGCGGCGGCGCGTTCACCTGCTGGCGTGGGCTGCAAGCGTCGTGGCGGCCGTGGGTTTCGGCTGGACCGCCAGTTACCTCACGAGTCAAGGTCCGGCTCGTATGGCCTCCGGCGTATCGGCAGTCACACCGGCGGCCGTTGCTCGGCAAGCAGTGACCAAAGACTCCCGGACTCCCACCACTACCCCCGCGATCCTGCGTCCCATGGCCACCGACTCCACCCGGGTAGGAACTCCCAGGCGCCGGCTCCAAGTGACCGCGCGCCCGGCCTCCGCGGAAGCAGGGCGGGCCAGCCTGGTTCCGGCCGTCTCGGCCGCGCCGGAGCTAGAGCTTACTTCGATCGACATCCCGCCGACCGCGCACGAGTTCGAGCTCGACGGCATGTGGCGTACGATGTCCTGGGCGGGGGCCCAGGCGGAGGCGGGCGACAAGCTGCCGCATATCGACGGCTTGCCCGTGGTTCAGGTACAGGTTCAGGCCGGCGAGCAGGGCAGACAGCCGCTGATGGTGGTGGCCCAACAGCTCTCGTCCGGTGAGGTGATTCGCACCATCGAGGGTCCGGCGCAGGATGTCTCCCACCTGCTGGCCCGGCGGACCATGAGCGACCCGGTTCCCACCGTCTCGTCGGTGGATTCCAGCAGGGCGAGCCCGGCGAGCGCCGAGCGCGTTGATGGCAGCATGGCCATGCAGCGAGGCGACCGGATGATCGCGATCACCGGAGCCCTCCCCGCCGACAGCCTCCTGGCGATGATTCGGAGATTGAACGCGGAGATGAGGAGCAAGTAATAGGCTCTGGGTTATGGGCTGCGGG
The DNA here is from genome assembly GCA_036559785.1 of Gemmatimonadales bacterium. Taxonomy (GTDB): domain Bacteria; phylum Gemmatimonadota; class Gemmatimonadetes; order Gemmatimonadales; family GWC2-71-9; genus CAVVWJ01. The sequence continues at coordinate 7,738 of DATBSM010000212.1, read as the reverse complement.
CCATCCCAATGCGAACGACCCTCCAATGATCTGGAGGGTCGTTCTGCTTTGCCCATAGCGCACAGCCCATAGCCTCTTAGCTACCGGGGCTTGCTCCTCCGCTCCAGCAGCTCGGGTGACACGTAATCCCGGGCCCCCTCCTCGTGGTCAAACTCCAGCGAAGTGATGGCGTGCCCCCGCTCCTTGTTAAGCGTGATCTCGGCCAGGCGGGGTGAGAGCATCGGGAACATGCGGGCGAACAGAGCGTATGAGAGCAGGAACAGGCCGGCAAAAAGGAGCGTCGGCCCCAGCTCGGCGTCCAGGCCGAAGACCGGACCGGGCAGTGGGGTGATCGAAGGCATGACCAGGAGATACCGCTCGAGCCAGAGCGACACGAGGCTGACCGTGGCAAAGAAGCCCAGCGTCAGCCTGGTCTTCTTCGGGGCCACACCCAGGAGACCGAAGAAGGGGATGACGAACATTCCCAGGCCCACTGCCGTTCCGATCGGCAACCAATGTCCCCACAGCCGGGCAAAGACGAAGCCGGTCTCCTCCGGAAGATTCCCGTACCAGATGACCAGGAACTGGGCCCACATGAGGTAGGTCCAGAACACCGTGAAGCCGAAGCACAGCTTGCCCAAATCGTGCCGCTGCTTGGGAGACACCAGATCGGCCACGCCGAGATGCCGGGATCCATAGAGCATCAGCAAGGCGAGCAGCATGTGAGCCCCGAGGAACGAGCCCATGAAGAAGAAGCCGCCGAGCAGGTTGGAGAACCAATGCGGCTGGAGCGCCATGATGCCGTCGAACGCCACCAGGGTGAAGACGTAGGCGTAAATCACCACGTATAGTGGCGCCAGACGGCGGATACTGGCTTCATGTTCCGGCGCGAGGGTGCGGTTGTATTCGCCCGCCCAGCGCTCGTAGAGCTGTCGGCGCCCGCCGGCCACCATGCTTCGCACCGCATGGACGTCCGGCGTCATATCGGCCCGCACCAGCTTCCAGCCGACAACAGTCAGAGCCAGCAGGCCGAGCGCCAGCCGGCCAAACATGAAATCATGCGAGAGCCACACCCCCTTGGAATGTGGCAGATCGTGCAGCGCCGTCTGCATCGGCCCGTACACCGAGTCGTAGCCGGCTGTGAAAATCAGGACAAGCCCGATCAGTGAGATCGGGAGGAACGCGACCGCCGCCTCGGCAAACCGAATCATCAGGCCGGACCACTTGGCGTTGGTGACTTTCTGCACCGCCGCGAAAGCGACGCTCCCGCCGGCCAGCCCGGTAAAGTAGATCCAATTGACGTGGAAGAGCTGCCAGGCGCGAAGGGCCAGGACCTCTCCGGCCATCAGCGACCGAATGAAGAGGATCAGGCCCAGGATCGTGAGGCCCAAGCCCACGCCGAGAAACAGGTCGTAGCGGCCACTTACGGCCCGCTGCACCAGTCTTTCGTGCAAGGAGGGGGTCATCGGGGCACCGCCGCGGTGGAACCAGTAGCGCTGGGCCCCGGTGGAATCGGGGTGGCGTCACCGGGAGTCACGGGCGACGCTGCCTGAAGCTTTCGTACATGGCTCACGATGGCCCACCGGTCGGCCGGCACCACTACCTTGTCGCCATAGCGAGGCATCACGCCGCGGCCGTAGCGGATGATGCCGTAGATGTACCCGTCGGCGTACCCTCGTGCTCGGGGTGTTAGGAGCGAGGGAGCGCCCATCTGGCGCGACACCGTTCCATCGGCGTTTCCGGTGGGGCCGTGGCACGCGCTGCAAAAGTTCTGATACAGGGTGTCCCCCGCGGCCTCGAATTCCCGAGGGATAACCGGTACGGATGGGCCGGGCCGATGCGCGCGCGCCGCCAGAGGATTCTTGAGCGCGTTGACGGTGGTGGTCTTGCCCGCCAGCCATTCGGCGGACCAGTCGGGCTCTCCGCCGCTGACCGGAACCGTGCCTTCCGGCGAATAGCGGGGAACCTGCTGCGTCTCGTATGGACGAATGTACCGGGCGTGGACCATGTGATCGAACCAGGGAATGATGTGCCACAGGTCATCCGGTGACGGAAGCCGGTGGTAATAGAAGTCGCACGCGCCGGTGGAGACGGTGAGCGCGGCAAGGCCGGCCGTGAGCCATCCCCTAGGCCGCCTCATGGCGAACCTCCACGGCACCGGCCGAGCGCAGCAGCTGCTCGATGGGACCAAGCTGATCGGGAGCGGTCGGCACGAATATTCCGATCGTGTCATCGCTGAAGCGCGGGTCGTACGGAGTTCCCCGTTGTCCCATCAGCAGCGAGAAGAGCGCGACGGCCGCCACGGTGCTGAGAGCTCCCATCAGGATGGTCAGCTCGAATCCGATGACCACGTAGGGCGGAAGCGAGGCGATCGCCTTTCCGCCCACGACCAGGGCCCAGTCGTACGACATCCAGATGGTCATCGCAAAGCCAGCGGTACAGCCGGAAAGGCCCCCGATGAGCGTCAGCAGCCGGACCGGACTCACCTTGTGCTCCAGCGCCTCCTCGATCTCGTGATTGGGAGCCGGAGTGTACACTACCAGGTTGCGATACCCCTTGGCCCGCAGCGCGCGGATCGCGTCCACGGCCGCATCCACGTGGAGGAACGACGCCACGACGCCGGGCGCGTGTGTGGTCGTCTTGCTACTCCGCTTCAGAAAGGCCATCACCCGTGACCTCCGCGTCTCCGCGGCATCGGGATCATCTCCTTGATCTCCTGGATCGCCACGATGGGGAAGGTCTTGGCGAACAGGAGGAACCACATCCCGAACCAGCCGAACGAGCCCAGCAGAATGCCCCAGTCGGCCCAGGTGGGGTTCATCTGGTCCCAGGCCCAGGGGATGTAGTCGTTGCTGAGTGACGAGACGATGATCACGTAGCGCTCGAACCACATCCCGATGTTGATGAAGATCGAGATCACGAACAACGACGTGAGGTTGGTGCGGATCTTCCTGAACCAGAGCAGCTGGGAGACAAACGCGTTACAGATGATCATGGACCAGCCCGCCCACCACATGGGGCCGAACGCCCGCCGGTAGAACGTGGTCTGCTCGAAGGTGTTGCCGCTGTACCAGGCGACGAAGTACTCCATGGCATAGGCGTAGAGCAGAATCGAGCCGGTAAGCAACGTCAGCTTGGCCAGGTTGTCGAAGTGGTACGAATGGATCATGTGCTCGATCTTGAGCGCCCGCCGGAGCGGAATGATCAAGGTCAGCACCATGCCGATACCCGAGTAAATGGCGCCGGCCACGAAATAGGGCGCGAAGATCGTCCCGTGCCAGCCCGGGACGATGCTGGCCGCGAAATCCCAGGACACGACCGAGTGGACCGAGAGCACCAGCGGCGTTGCCAGGGCAGCGAGGTAGAGGTACGCCCGGGAGTAGTGCCGCCACTGATTGTCCGTCCCCTTCCAGCCCACCGAGCTCCAGGAATAAATGCTCTTCCGCCAGCCCGACACCTTGTCCCGCACCGCCGCCACGTCCGGGATCAGACCGAACACCAGAAACGTGGTGGACACTGTGAGGTAGGTCGAAATGGCGAACACATCCCAGATGAGCGGCGATTTGAAGTTGGGCCAGAGGTAACGCTCGTTGGGATACGGCAGGAGCCAGTAGAAGATCCACTGCCGGCCGATATGGATGATCGGAAAGAGTCCGGCGGTCATGACCGCGAAGACGGTCATGGCCTCGGTGGAGCGGTAGACCGCTGTGCGCCAAGGTGAGCGGAACAGAAACAGGATCGCGGAAATCAGCGTGCCGGCGTGGCCGATACCCACCCAGAAGACGAAGGTGGTGATGTAAACGCTCCAGAAGACCGGCGGATTGTAGCCCGCGTGCCCCAGACCATCCTTCAGGAGAACGAGGAAGGTGCAGATCCCGATCAGGAAGAGCGAGACCGCTCCCAACAGCAGCAGGACGTAACCCCGGCTCGCCGGTCCCAGCGTCGCTACGACGTCTCGGGTGACCTCCGCGTGGGTCTGCTTGATCAGGTGCCCCTCTGGGGCGTCGTGCGGTTGAGCGACGACAGCCATCGGTTACGCCTCCGCCGGAAGCAGGACCTTGGCCAGGTACGTGATCGCCGAGCGGGTGTTGAGGTCCTCGAGCACGCGATAGCCGCGGTGGTCTTGGTGGAGGCGCGCCACCCGGCTGGCGGGGTCGTTGACGTCGCCGAACACGATGGCATCCGAGGGGCAGGCCTGCGCGCAGGCGGTCACCACGTCACCATCACGCATCGCGCGGTTCTCCAGCCGGGCATCGTTTTGCGCACCCCGGATCCGCTGGATGCAGAAGGTGCACTTCTCCATGACTCCGCGGGCCCGCACGGTGACGTCCGGGTTGAGCTGGAGATGGAGCGGCTCGGGCCACGCCACCTGGTTGTACTTGTACCAGTTGAAGTACCGCACTTTGTAGGGGCAGTTGTTGGCGCAATAGCGGGTGCCGACGCAGCGGTTGTAAACCTGGCCATTGAGGCCGTCCGGTGTGTGATAGGCGGCATACACCGGGCAGACCGGCTCGCAGGGCGCGTTGGAGCAGTGCTGGCAGAGCATGGGGACAAAGCGGGCGCTGACCGGCTCGCCGGGCTCCTCGCCGCCCTCCCAGTACCGCTCGATGCGGATCCAGGTCATCTCCCGGCCCTTGCCGATCTCGGTCTCGCCCACCGTGGGGATGTTGTTCTCGGCATAGCACGCCGTGACGCAGGCCTGACACCCGGTGCACTTCGCCAGGTCGATCGCCATGCCCCACCGGGGGTGGTCTCCCTCGTAATTGCCGTGCTTCGTATCCTGGATCTGCCTGTCACTCCAGCCCTTGATCGCTTCGAGCTCCAGCTCGGTGTTGATCTCGTGCTTGCCGTGTCCCTCCGCGAGGTAGGCCTGCTCGACCGTCAGCCCCTTCTTGGCGGCGTCCAGAGACATGGCCTCGGCGATGCCCCGCCCCAGCTGGCGCGAATTGCCCGCGATCGACGCGAGCGACTTGTAGCCGCCGGTCTTCTCCAGCGAAACCCGGGTAGAGATGTAGGGCAGGAAGTCTCCCGCAGGCGCGCCGAGCAGGTCGAGGGCGTTGACGCCGCGGCCGCGCGCGTACGATCCATATTCGGTGTGCCCCAGCCCGAGGGGCACCGCCACGACATCCGGGTGAATGCCCGGATAGACGAACACCGGCGCTTCGATGGAGCCGTGGGGTGAGGTAAGCCGAAGGATCTCGCCGTCACGCAGGTCGAGCTTGCGGGCGGTGTCAGGATGAACCTCGACCCAGGAGTGCCAGGTGATCTTGGTGACGGGATCGGCGTTCTCCAGCAGCCAGGGCTTGTTGGCGCCGCGCCCGTCCTGGAGCAGGCTGTGAGGATACGTCGCGAAGACGAACGGACCATCTCCCTCGAAGGCGGGCTTGGTGTAGGTCGCCCGCGCGGCACGAGGAGCGAGCGAGACCCTTGGCCCGCTGGGCACGTCCGTGAACACTCCACCCCGCTGCAGCGCTCCATGCCAGAACCCCGCAAAGTCTTTCTCTTTCCGGTCGGCTGCCAGCGCCTGCCAGCGGGCCTGGAGGTGATCCTTATATGAGGGTGCCGTGAACCTGGCGAGCGGCCCACCTATCGCCTTGGCCGTCCGGAGCAGGAGGTCGCCGGTGGCCATGGTGTTGAACACCGGCTCCATCACCGGCTGCATCAAGCCGTACACGCCCGACCGGGGCCGCAGATCATCCCAGCGCTCCAGTGCGTGATGCTGGGGCAGCAGGAGGTCGCAGAGAGCCGCGGTCTCGTCCAGGTACATCGAGGTCGAGACCTTGAATCCGGCCTTCTGGAACTTGGCGGCAAAGCCGCTGGTCCGGGGCAAGGTGTGGGCGGGATTTGCCTCGTGTACGAGGACGACGTCCACCTGGCCGGCACCGAGCGCGGCCAGCAGGGGCTGCAGCGCACCGTACCCATCGCCGGTGTCCAGGTCCGCGCCGAACCGGACCGTCTCGCCGATGTTCCCGGCGACGTAGTTCAGGATGTTCACTGCGGCACAGACCTCGGTGGCCCCAGCGTGCTGGCTGCCGGCCCCGCCGGCCACCGCCAGGCTGGGTCGTGCGGCGGCGAACTCCCGCGCGAGCTGCTGGATCGTGGCCGCGGGAAGTCCGGTCTCCTGCGCCGCCATCTCCGGCGTGAAGGTAGCGAGCGCACCACGAAGTCCCGCCCCCTCGCCGCCGGCGCCGCGTTCGGTTAGCAGCAGATTCGCCATCGCCAGGGCCAGCGCGGCCTCGGAGCCGGGCCGGATCGGATGCCATTGGTCGGCGTTGAGACCGGTGAGATCCATCCGCGGCGCGAGGTAGACGAGCTTGGCCACGTCGCGCTCGCCAAACCCATGGGAGCGGGCGAACCCGCGCGCGTGCTCGATCGAGGCCAGGCCGGTATCCAGGAAGTCCGCGCCGAACGACACGATGTATTTCGCCCGGGCAAAGTCGTGCGCCGCAACCTGGTCGAGAGCGAAGACCTGCCGATTTGCCGCTCGGAGCGGCTCGGACCCGAAGGTTTCGTACCGGGCCAGCCGGCCGCCCAACGCCCGGACCCAATCTCCCAGCAGATCGGAGAACGTGCCCCGCCCTGCTCCCGATATCACCGCCACTTTGCTGCCGGCGGGTCCGAGCTTGCCCGCGAGCCGCGCGATCGCGTCGTCCCAGGTGATCGCCTGAAACTGACCGTTCGCACCCCGTGCCATCGGACCCTTCAAGCGCCCGGGGTTATAGAGCCCTTGCAGTCCGGCTTGGCCCCGGGAGCAAAGCTTCCCCTGGTTGACCGGGTGGTCCGGGTTGCCCTCGAGCTTGACCGCACGGCCTTCGCGGGTGCGAACATGCAAGCCGCAGCCGGTCGAGCACTCGGTGCAGGTGCTGGAATACCAGGTTGCCACCCCGGGCACCTGATCCTCCGACTGCACCAGGTAGGGGATCAGCTTCTCGACCTGACCGGTCGAGCAGCCGGACAGGGCAAGTGCCCCGCCACTCGAGGCGCCGAGTACGGTCAGGAAGCGGCGGCGGTCGAGAGTGGGCTTGGATTCCTCAGTCATGCAAGCTCCGCTTGGCCAGTCAGGAGTCGGGAGTCAGGAGTCAGGAGACCTCGAACTTCCAAGCGCCCAGCGCTCTCCCCGACTCCCAATCGCCGACTAGTAGTGACATACCGAACAATCCCGCGACACTTTCCGCTCGATGTGGCACGTAATACAGAAGCCCATGTTGTCGACTCGGTTGACCTTGAAGACCTGGGGCATCCGCTGCACGTCGCCGTGACAGGTGGCGCATGCGGTGGGACCCAGCGCCTTGATGTGACGCTGATGGGGGAAATGCGCGTGTCGCGCGAGATAGTGAACCCGGACCCATTCGACCGGCTTCTTCTCGTTCCACGCCTGGCGGAGCTTCTTGATCTCGGTCTGATGCGAGCTGTCGCTCCCGCCAATGACGAGATGGCAACCCATGCAGGTCTGTACCGACGGGATACCCGGCTCGGACGCCACCGTAACCGAGTAGTGGCAGTACTGGCATTGAATCTTGTACTGGCCGGCGTGGATATCGTGGCGGAAGAAGATCGGCTGGCGCGGTCCCTTGAGGGAGCCGCTGTCGGACGCGGAGAGGACCGGGGCCACGATGGAGTCGGCCACCGCTTTGGCCTGCTGTGCGTAAGGGGGGTGACCGCCGAGCGTAAGGAGAGCGGCAACGCCTCCGGCCGCAACACCACCGACGACGTATGCCAGCTTACGCATTCATCATCTCACCGCTGAGGAAGAGCCCTG
>DATBSM010000211.1:0-2178 GCA_036559785.1 Gemmatimonadales bacterium | reverse complement strand
CACGATGGCCCCGTCGGCATTCAGGAAGCGGGCGGCGTACTTGGCCACCTCTTCCACGATGCGGTCCAGCTGGATCGACTGCGACAGGACGTAGCTGAGCTCCTGCAGCGAGAAGAGCTCGCTGATGCGCCGGTCCACCTGAGCCGCGAGCTGCTCCGACTTGTCCTGGGCATCGTCGCCCCGCTGGCGCGACCGCAACGCCGCCAGGGCAAAGGTTCCCACGGCGCCGGCGACGGCCACACCGGCCAGCCACGAGATGCGATCTTCCGCCCAGGCAGCCACGACCATGAGCAGCACCGCCGCCGCGACGTGTAGCGTGATCTCCCATCGTTTCTGGGACGTGGCGAGCAGGATGATCAGTGCTCCCAGGCCCCCAACCGCGAGCGTGGGTGACATCGGCGGGTCGCCGAGGGCCGCTGCCGCCAGGAGACAGGCCAGCAGGATTCCGGCGGCCAGCGCGGCCAGGGAGAGCGGTGGGCGGGCCGGCCGGCGAGACAGGCTCAAGGCTCGCGGGCGTCGCGCCGGGCCACCCGCTCAGTCACGTACGCCTCGGGCGGCGCATTCGGCTTCACCCGAATCGATTTGGCGGGAATACCCACGTTCACGTGATAGGGGCGCACATCCTTGGTGGCGACCGCGTTGGCGCCGACCATCGCGTTCTTCCCTACCCGCACTCCGGCGAGGACCGTGGCGTGATAGGTGATGCGCACGTCATCCTCGAGCACGGTGCGGGCGTTGGTGACGTCTTTTTGATCGACGATGCTGTGAGTGTGACTGTAGATGTTGGCATAGTCGGAGATGCTCACCCGGTCGCCCAGGGTGATGCCGCCGCGGTCGTCCAGCAGCACGTTGCGGTGAACCACGACGTCATCGCCGACTTCCATGTTGTAGCCGAAGGAAAATTCCACATACTGGAACGCTTTGAAGTTACGGCCCACCCGGGCGAAAATGTGCTGCGCCAGGAGCCGGCGGAAGCGGACGCCGAGGTGCACGTTGTTCCCCAGTGGCGAGCGGTCGAACCCCTGCCACAACCAGAGCAGCGGCTTGACCCGGGCAAAACGCTCCGCGTCCACCTCGGCGTAATACTCCGGCTCCATCGTCACGTTGCGCGGGTCGAGCGAGAGCAGCGCCACCCGCGTGGCTTCGGGAGTCGCGGCACTTTCGAGCAGCTTGTCGTACTCGCTGCCACCCGGATGGAGGATCTGAAACAACAGGTCCCGCGCGATCCGGTACCAGTCCGCGCCCGGCGCCGTCAGGTGGGACTGGAGGTCGGCTAGCCAACCGTCGTAAAACTGCTCGGTGGCTGTGGGGAGTCGGACTGCGCGAAGGGGCAGTATGGCCATGGGAGGTCTCGTTTCGCGCCACCAATTTCAGATGGAAGTGCGGACCGTGTCGAATGATGCCAACTCGCTGGTGTTGACACCAGTGCCAATGGGGAATAAAGTAGTAGGGGATTAAATGAAAGTCATTCTCAACTAGTCTTACATCTCAGCCCGAGACCCTGGATGCGCCTCCTGTTTTGTGTGATCATCTCCCTCTTTGCCGTCCCTCTCGCCGCCCAAGAGACCGAGAAAACCTCGGTCGGAGGATATGGCGAGGTCCATTACACCAACGCCACTGGGCCGAATACCCCGGGGGTAGTCAACGTCAAGCGCTTCGTCCTTTACCTCGCCCACAGTTTCAGTGATCAACTCTCGTTCCGCTCCGAGCTGGAGGTAGAGGACGCCAAGATCGAAGGTGGCCAGGCCGGCGGGGAAGTAGCCCTGGAGCAGATCTACCTCGATTACCGGTTCTCCCCGGCATTTACCCTCCGCACCGGGCTGGTGCTCCCCCCCATCGGCATCGTGAACGAGTTTCACGAGCCCCCGACGTTCAATGGTGTGGCCCGCCCCGGCTTCGATAATGACGTCATCCCGACAACATGGCGGGAGATTGGTGTCGGCGCGGTGGGCGCGTTGTCGGAGTCGTCCGGGCTGAGTTACCGGGTCTATCTCCTCAACGGACTCACGGCCTCGGGGTTCGACGCCGCGACCGGAATCAGGGGCGGGCGACAGGAGGGCAAAGAGGCGAGCTTTGCTAACCCGTCCCTCAGCGGCCGCCTCGAGTGGGCGCGCCCGGGGCTCCGGATCGGCGGATCCTTCTGGTACGGGGGCAGCGCCAACCAGGATCCGGCTCTCG
>DATBSM010000210.1:0-12192 GCA_036559785.1 Gemmatimonadales bacterium | reverse complement strand
CTTTGCGTCCCGTACTCTATCGAGCCATGGCGTGCGGTTCAGCGTACTCGGACCCACCACTGTCCGGGCGGTTACCCACCTCGACATCCCGCCGGATGGTATTGCGCGAGCGCTGGAGGCAGCACGGGCCGCGATCGCCTGACTCTTCACTTCGGAGGTGTCACCGATGGCTCACTCTATCTTGGTTCTGATCCTGGTCGGCGCCGTTGCGTGCGGCGGTTCCAGAGATCCCGACCTTCCACTAGAGGGCCGCTGGATCGACCTCTCCCACGACTTCTCATCGCAGACGATCTACTGGCCCACCGCAAAGCCCTTCAAACTCGAGGTGGTCTCTGCCCAGCGAACCCCCGCCGGATACTACTACGCCGCCAATAACTTCAGCGCGGCAGAACACGGCGGCACCCATCTGGATGCTCCCATTCATTTCGCCGAAGGACGGTGGACCACCGACCAGATTCCGCTCGAGCGCTTGATTGGCCAGGCGATCGTGGTAGACGTACAGACCGGAGCGGACAGTTCTGCCGACTACAGGGTGGACCACACCGCGATCAAGCGCTGGGAGCAGGAACACGGTGCTATTCCGCCCAACTCGATAGTGCTTTTTCGCACCGGCTGGGCACGACGCTGGCCGGATCGCGCGGCGTACCTTGGAACTCTGCGGACGGGGCCGGAGGCTGTCTCCGAGCTGCACTTCCCCGGCATCGACTCAGCTGTGGCGCAGCTACTGGTCGACCGAAAGGCCAAGGCGGTTGGAATCGATACCCCCAGCATCGATTACGGGCAGTCGACCAGCTTCCCAACGCACCAGGTTCTCTTCGCGTCCAACATCCCCGCATTCGAGAATGTCGCCAACATGGGCCGGCTGCCGCCGAGCGGGAGCTTTGTCATCGCGCTGCCCATGAAGATCAAGGGCGGCAGCGGCGGGCCGCTGCGGATAGTGGCCCTGGTACCTTCGCGATAACGGCTGTCCCGCCGTTTCATTCTGTTTCGCGAGTGCAAGCGACCTTGCCCCGGCCGTCATTATCTCCGATGCGAGACAATCACCGCCCCAAGCAAGATCTGGTGCACGAGGTCACCGGCCTCCGCAAACAGATCCTCGATCTGAAGGAGGCCATGGTGGCGCGGCGCCGCGTGGAGGAGGCCCTCCGTGAAGCGGAAGCGCTGCTTCGATCTCTGACCGACGGCGCGCCGGTTGGTCTCTGCCTGTTCCGGCGCGATGGCACTCCCCTGGCCGCCAATGGACCCTTTGCCCGAATGCTGGGCTACGATTCGCCCGCCGAGCTGCAGCGGATCGGCGGGGTGCTCGGCATCTTCGCGACTCCGGAAGAGCAGTCCCGGGTGTTGGGCTGCGCCTGGGCCGGGAGCGGCTCTGTCCCCAACACCTCATTCCGCCACAAGAGTGGCTCCCGAGTGTCGCTAGCTGCCCTGGCGTCGGCCTGTGTCGAGCATGAGGCCGTGACCCTCGCGATCTACGACCACAGCCTCCAGGGATAATCCCCCTCATCTCGCGTTTCAGCCCCTCCCCGCGTAACCCCGATCCTGAATCGAGCTCCACCCGAACCTAGCTTGGCCTCGCCGTCGGAACCGCGCCCGCCGTCAGCGCTCGCGATCATTCCAAGGAGGAGCCATGCCCAACAGGACCAGTCTCACCGCCATTGCGCTGGCGGCTGCCGTTGCCGCCTGCGATCGGCCAGCCCCCACCGCCGTCAACGAGGAAGCACCTCCGCCGCCGGTCAGTGCCGCGGCCGCCCAGCGGGCCACCGAGCGTAGCGCCATGGATCGCCTCGCCCGCCGGGTGGCCCTGGCGCTGGCAGATCCCGATTTCAGGAGCTACATCAAGGAAGAGCTGGACCGCTCGCCGATCGTGGAGCACAAGGTACAGCTCCAAAGATTCCTCACCCGGGCAGACCGCAAGGCACTCCGGCAGCTGGCCAAACTCAGTGCCGAGCCCGAGTCGGCGGTCCAGGCCGACGCGGCCGCGGCCATCCCGCTGGAGATGTACTTCCCGGTCCCGCCACACCGAGCCGCGTGGGCGGGAGGTCCCGACATCCTGGTGGCCAGTGCGCGGGAAGATCGGGAGGCGCCGATTGCCTACGACGTCAAAGGACGGAGGCAGATCCTCAGCCCGGACACGCCTCCCTCCACCCCGGTGCTGGCCATCGTGCCGGTAGAATCCGACTTCGGCCCGGAGAGTGCGGCCTCCTTCGCGGTCACGCCGCCACCGCCTCCACCGCCACCGCCGGTTCCACCGCCGTTGCCGCCCACCGGCTTGTTCATGACCTATGCCCATTTCGCGCAAGATTTTGAAGGTTGGTTGAAGGGGAGCCCCGAGTTTGAGATTCATATTCTGGGACAATCCGGAGCCACGGACTCGTTGAGGGACTACCAGTGCGCCGGAGCCAATGCAGCCGGGAGCTACCGATTCGATCAGAACGACCTGGACTGGAGCGGCAGTGTCATGCTGTTCAGCCAAGGCCAGCTCAACAGCTACAAGACCGCGCATCCGAGCCAGAACTTTCGCATCATCGCGCTCGAAGATGACGACACGGGCTGCGTGATCAAGTTCGATGCTGAGCGCTTCCGTAACCTGCTGGGCACGTTTCAGACCCAGTACCCCAATTTGACCGGCGCCAGGGACACTACCAGTGGCATCGCGAAATGGGTCAAGCGGGCCAATGCGCTTCAAAAGATCCTGAGCGCGGTGTACTCGTTCATCACTACCCAGGATGACATGATCGGCAACGCCATCGAGGATGTTGTCGTCGGCCAGTTCTTTGCCGGAGCAAACTGGGTCGTGAAGGGCGAGAGCAACAAAACCAACGGTTGGCTGAAACTGGAGATGCGCTGACACTATGCGTACTTCATTGGGGCGCAGGTTCTCGATCGTGCTGTCTGTCGCCACGATCGTCTGGTGTTCACCTCTGTTCGGGCAGTGGCGGGTGGGGGTGGAGGTCGGAGCCACCCGCTTCTGGGGCGGGTCGGTGGATACCGAAGGCAACCATACCTCCTTCAGGCCCTACCGTCCCACCTCCTTCGGCTTGGGCCTGGAACGCCAAACCGACCGGTACGCCGTCGGGCTGCAGCTGCACTATGCGGAGGCCAGCCTGGCGCTGGAGGGCCCGGAGCGAGCCATCTTGGCGGAAGGTGTGTTTACTATCGCCAGCATCTCGCCCGAACTGGCCGTTCGAATTGCCACTCTTGGACCCGGCAACGAGCTCCGGCTCCATGCGGGACCCCTGTTCGAGAGATGGGAGATCACAGACCAGGATTCGCGAACCCGGGTCGGGGCGCAGGGTTCCATCTCGTTGGATGTACCGCTGGGGGGACGCTTCGGCGGCGTGGTGCTCGCGAGTGCCGCGGTTACACCGTCGCCCTACGAGGAGGGAGAACTCGACCTGGGCGGCGGCGCTCCCACGTATGACCTTCAAACGCTATGGCGGCGGAGTTTCGCCTTGGGCCTGCGGTACCGGCTGTAAGGTGCTGAGAGCTGGGAGCCCGGAGCGACGCGGGAGCCAAAGCCCCGTGTCGCTCTATGCCGCCACCGGCCTGCCGCAGGACTCGCAGTATCTGCCGTCCGGTACGAGACCGGCGCCGCAGCGATCGCAGTACTTGCGGGCTGCCGGCGTTGGAGCGGAGCGAAGCGAGCGTACCCGGGCGGCAACTAGTGTTTCAATGTCATTGGACACTAACGCCACCTGCTCTCCGCGCAGCGCTTCCACCGCGGCCATGGTGTACTTCGCTTTGAGGAATTCGTAGTCGTCATCCGAGAGCTTGCCCGTCTCCCGGTCGAACTCGATCTCCTTGAGCGCGGTCAGGGCCACGCCCTTGGGTGTCTCCTCCGGATCGGGCGGCTCGAAAGGCAACTGCGGAGACGGGCGTGGGCGAATAAGGGGCTGCAGCACCACCCAAAGTGCCGTAATCCCGACCAGTGCGGCTACGAGCGCCTCGCCTGCCATCAGTCTTCTAGGTCGGCCAGGGCGCGCCGCAGCCGATCCAGCTCCTCCGGACTGACCTGGGCCTCCACCGGCGAGAGGGGACCGGCCATAGCGCTCGAGGCGGCTACCGCCGCCTTCCGCCGTGTAATGAACAGGACCAGCCCAGCCGCGGCGGCGGCTATCAGCCCCCCGGGCAGCAGGTACCCGGTCAGGTTGATGACGCCCTCCGGCTTCGGCGCCATGAGCGCCTTCTCGCCGTACTTGTCGACGAACGCATCCAGGATCTGTTGAGCGGTCTTGCCTTCATCACGCAGGGCCAACACTTCTCGGTGCAGCTTGGGGGAGTAGGTACAGGTAAAGTCGGTCGTCCGGCAGGTGAACACGTCCAGGGTGCAGCCGCAATTGCAGGCCAGCCGCTGCTCGATGACCTTGATCTGCCCCTCATCTCCGCGGACGGCGGTCGGTTGCCGGGGGCGGCCCACCACGCTCGGATCGCGCAGAGTGCCGGTCGCTCCCCGACCCGAGAGAGAATCCTGTGGCGCCTGAAGGCCAACCGTGGCGCGCAGAAAATGTCTCCGAGAAATCGGTGGACGGCCCCGATTCATGCTCAGTCCTTGCCTGCGCCGACGAGCGTCACTTCGTATCCGGCCTGGACGCGACGTGGAGCCGAGCTCGTGGGTCCGCCGCCGGGCCACATTGTCAGAATGCCACCCAGCGCCAGCACGAAACCGCCGGCCCACACCCACCAGACCAGTGGATTGATGTTGAAGCGGTACACCGCTTCCTCGGTCCCGTTGACCGAGCCGGCAAACACGATGTAGACGTCCTCCTGGAGGTTGCTGCGAATACCCACCTCGGTCGAGGGCTCGAACGTGGGCCGCTTGAAACTATCCACGTGCTGCCGCTTTTCGGAGGTCATGAGGCCGAGCGACCGCCCATCCTTGGTCACCTCAACCGTGGCGGCGGAGACGATCCGGTTGAGCGCCTCGTACTGCGAGATGCCCATGTGGGTGAATCGGTAGGTATGGCCGAACGGGCTGCTCATCTCCACCGAGTCACCCGGCTTGAGCGTGGCCTCCTGCTCCCGCTTGAACGCCATCCCCGCGAACGCGACGAAGTAAATCAGCACCGCCACGTGCACGATGTATCCACCATAGCGCCGCCGATTCCGGCCGATCAGTCGGGCGAACGCCAGAGGAATCGATTCTCCGTGCATCCTCCTCCGGGCTCGGACGCCACGATAAAACTCCTGCACGATGGTGCCGGCCACGAACCCGGCCAGCGCCATGGCGACCGTGGCGTAGAAGTCCCGCACTCCTATCGCGAGCAGGGCCGCCAGGGTGATCAGCCCGCAAGCCACCGGCGCGATGAATTGTCGTCTAAGATTGCTGGTCGACGCCTTGCGCCAGGCAATCAGCGGCCCCACGCCGGTGAGAGCCAGCAGCAACAGGCCCAGCGGGACGTTGACTCGATTGAAGAACGGAACTCCGACGGTGATCTTGGTGCCCCGCACCAGCTCGGACAGGATCGGGAACAGGGTCCCCCAGAGGACCGAGAAGGCAATGCCTACCAGGAGCAAGTTATTGAAGAGGAAGGCTGCTTCCCGGCTCACCACCGACTCCAGACGCACGTCCGCCTCCAGCAGCCCCCACCGGGTATAGAGCAGGGTGAACGACAGAACCGCCACGATGATGAGGAAGGCGAGGAAAAAGTAGCCCACGTTTGACTGCGTGAAACTGTGCACGCTGGCGATCACGCCGGAGCGGGTGATGAAGGTCCCGAAGATGCTCAGAAGAAACGTCCCGATCACCAGGCTGAAGTTCCACCGCTTCAGCATGCCGCGCTTTTCCTGGATCATGACCGAGTGGAGGAACGCGGTCATGGTAAGCCATGGGAGGAGACTCGCGTTTTCAACCGGATCCCAGGCCCAGTAGCCGCCCCAGCCGAGCTCGACGTAGGCCCACCACATGCCCAGGGTGATGCCTATCCCCAGAAACAGCCAGGACACCAGCGTCCATTTTCGCATCGCGTGGATCCAGCCAGTATCGAGCCGCCGCGACAGGAGCGCAGCCATGGCAAAGGCGAAGGGAATCGTGAGGCTGATGTAGCCCAGGTAGAGCATAGGAGGGTGGATCACCATCCCGATGTTCTGCAGCTGCGGATTGAGCCCCCGGCCGTCCGCCGGCGTGAAGACGAGTCGCTCGAACGGATCGGCGGCAAAAATCATCACCGTGACGAAAAAAATGATGACGGCTGCAGTCACGCCCGCCACGTAGGGCATCAGGTAGGCAAACCGACGCGGGGTGAGCAGCTGGGCAGCGCTGGCGAACAGCGAGAGCACCACAGCCCAGAAGAGCAGCGATCCCTTTTGTCCCGCCCAGAAGGCCGAGAAGATGTAGGCCGTGGGGAGGTTACGGGAGGTGTAGGCGGCGACGTACTCCATGTTGAAGTCGTGGGAGATGAGCCCCTTCCACAACGACAACGACGCGACGATCAGACACCCGGTGATCGCGTAGATCGAGCGGACGACCGTCGCGCTCAGTTCGGGACGGCCCTGCCACCGGCCGGAGAACGACAACACAACGCACCAGAGCCCGAGGACGAGAGCGGACCAGAGCGCGAACTGCCCGAGTAGTGTCATTGGTGCCTAAGCCTGGGGAACGGCCTCGTAGCGCGAGCCACACTTGGCGAGCACATCAGTGGCGCGGATGACGCCGTCACGGCCCAGACGACCTTCGACGACCACCTCGATGTCATTGGCATCGGTGAAGGTATCCGGCACGAGACCGTGGTAGGTGACAGGATACGTCTTGATCCCGTCGGAAACCTGGAAGTCGATGCGTCTCGCATTCGCATCGCGCCGGACCGACCCTGGGACGACCCGGGCGCCCACCTTGAACCCCACGTTCTCGACGAACGTGGGGTCGGCCGCGGTCTTGCTGGCCAGCTCGGCCGGTGTCAGAAAGTAGACTCCGGTTTCCTTGACCCCCTCGGTAATGAGGAGGGCCACGCTCCCAACGATGAGGGCAGCACCCACCAGGAATTTGTGACCTGCCTTCATCCGTGCCTCCATGACGGGTTTGAGGCGGAATATACCGCTTATTACCGGGCCTGGGCCCATGCCAGCGTGGCAGACACCGCTCTCGTCCATCCGGCAAGGCCTGCCGCCCGGTCTCGGGCTCCCATTCGTGGCTCGAAACGGGTGAACTTGCGGCCTTGAAGGAACTCCTCTGTGCTTCGCCAAACGCCGAGCGCCAGGCCGGCCAGGCCGGCGGCGCCAAGTGCCGTCGTCTCTACCAGATCGGGACGCTCCACCGGAATGTCGAGCACATCGGCCTGGAACTGCATTAGCCAGTCGTTGGCGGCGGCTCCTCCGTCCACCCGAAGAGCAGGCACCTTCAGAGCGCAGGTGGAAGTCATTGCCAGGAGCAGTTCGGCGCTGCTGTACGCCATCGCCTCCAGCGCCGCCCGTGCGAGATGGGCCCGTGAGGTTCCCCGGGTCAGACCGGTAATCGTCCCGCGGGCCTCCGGTTCCCAGTACGGCGTACCCAGCCCTACAAAAGCAGGGACGAAGTAGACCCCACCGGTGTCGGGGACGCCCCGAGCCAGCGCATCGGTCTCGGCGGATTGCTCGATCAGCCCAAGGCCGTCCCGGAGCCACTGCACGGCGGCGCCGGCCACGAAGACACTGCCTTCTAGCGCGTAGCCGGGCTCGCCCAGCGGACCGCACGCCGCGGTCGCGAGCAGACCCTTGGACGGTAAGGGAACGCCGTCACCGGCAAAGACCAGGAGAAAGGCGCCGGTGCCATAGGTGTTCTTGGCCAATCCGGGAGAGACACAGCCCTGACCAAAGAGAGCGGCCTGCTGGTCTCCGGCCAGTCCGGCGATGGGCAGGGACCATCCCAGGTGATGAGCATCGGTCTCTCCCACCACTCCGGACGATCTGACGACGGAGGGCAGCACCTCGGCTGGGACGCCGAATCGCTCCAGCAGCTCGGGCGCCCAGTCACGGGAGCGGAGATCGTACAGCAGGGTACGGGAGGCGTTGGTGTGGTCGGTAACGTGAGCCCTGCCACCGGTCAGCTTCGTCACCAGCCAGCTGTCTACCGTGCCGGCGGCGAGTTCGCCCTTCGCGGCCCGTCGCCTGAAGCCAGGGTCGCGAAGCAGCCACTCCAGTTTTGTGGCGGAAAAGTAGGGATCGGCGACGAGGCCGGTGCGCTCACGGAGCATGGGCTCGATGCCGGCTTCACGGAGCTCGCGGCACCGGTCCGTAGTGCGGCGGTCCTGCCAGACGATGGCACGGGCCACCGGAGCGAGAGTCCGGCGGTCCCAGAGCACCACTGTCTCCCGCTGATTGGTGATGCCAAGCCCCACCGGGCGCTCGCCAGAGCGCTCGACCGCTTCCCGCATGGCCTCGACCGAGACCCGGAAAATTTCGTCGGCGTCGTGCTCGACCCAACCGGGCTGAGGAAAGTGCTGGGTGAATTCCCGGTACCCCCGGCCCAGTACCTTGCCGTCCTGGCCGATTACCAGCGCGGTGGAACCGGTGGTCCCTTGGTCGAGGGCGAGGACGGACACTTAGCGTGAGCGGTGAGCGGTGAGCGGTAAGCGGGATACTTCGGCGGGTGGAAAGATGCCTTGATCGGTAATGATCGCCGTGATGAGCTCAGCCGGCGTCATGTCGAACGCCGGGTTCCACACCTTTATTCCGACGGGCGCGGTTCGGGTGCCCTGCCATGACGCCACCTCACTCGCGGCCCGCTGTTCGATTGGGATGCGGGATCCGTCCGGGGTGGCAGGGTCGAGGGTCGAGCTGGGAGCGGCGACATAGAACGGAATGCCATGCGCCCGAGCGGCGAGAGCCAGGCCGTAGGTCCCGATCTTGTTGGCCGTGTCTCCGTTCGCCGCGATTCGATCGGCGCCGACGATCACGCACGCGATATCCCCCAACCGGAGCCGGCTGGCGATCATCCCATCGCCGATCAGGGTGCAATCCACGCCGGCCTGGGTCAGCTCCCAGGCGGTGAGCCTGCTTCCCTGGAGCAGGGGGCGGGTTTCGGGGACCACCACATGCGGCGCCTGTCCTCGCCGGTGAAGGGTGTACACCGGCGCCAAGGCCGTGCCGATTCCACCGGTAGCGAGTGCACCCGCGTTGCAGACGGTGCACACGGTCGAGGAGGGCGGGATGAGGGAGGCGCCCAGCTCCCCGATGCGGTCGCACATTGCCCGGTCCTCGTCCCAAATGGCGCTTGCTTCGGCGATGAGCGCAGGTCGCAGATCTTCGCCGGCTGCGCAGGCCCGCTCGGCGCGGCGGAGCATTCGATCGAGCGCCCATTGCAGGTTTACCGCTGTGGGCCGCGTTGACCCAAGGAGCTTGCAAGCTTCCTCGATCTCCTCGAGGCGCAGCTCCCCCGCTTTCCCGCTTCCCCGCTTCCGACCTGCCACCACCACCCCCATGGCCGCCGCGATTCCGATCAGCGGGGCCCCGCGGACGCGTAGCGTCCGGATCGCCTCGGCGACCGCGTCCACCGAATCCAGCTCGCGGTAAATCTCCTGGCCGGGGAGGAGCGTCTGGTCCAGGATGCGCACGGTATGGTGGTCGGTCCATGCTATGGGGGATGGAATCGGCATTGGGCAAAGATGCTATGGGCTATGGGCTGTGGGCTATGGGCAAAGCAGTCGGGTTGAAGATATTCATTACTCTTATGGCACCTGAGCACTGGCCCATAGCCCATAGCCCATAGCCCCCACATGCCCACTACCCTCCTCTTTGAGCTCAACAACGGCATCGCCCGGGTCACAATCAACCGACCCGACAAGCTGAACGCCCTGAACGGCACCGTGATCGCGGAGCTGGGAGACGCGGTTACTCGAATCGAGACCGACGCGGCGATCCGGGGGGTGATTCTCACCGGAGCGGGACCCAAGGCGTTTGTGGCCGGCGCCGATATCGCGGAGCTGGCGGCACAGACGCCGATGCAAGGAAAGGCGCGCTCGACGCTCGGCCAGCAGGTCTTTCGCCGCCTGGAGCGATGCGGCAAGCCCGTCATCGCCGCGGTGAACGGCTTTGCCCTCGGCGGGGGGTGCGAGCTGGCGATGGCCTGCCACATCAGGATCGCGGCGGACCACGCACGGTTCGGCCAACCCGAGGTCAAGCTCGGCATCGGTCCCGGCTACGGCGGCACGGCCCGGCTCCCCCGGCTGGTCGGCCGGGGGCGCGCGCTCGAGCTGCTGCTCACCGGCGGGATGATCGATGCCGCGGAAGCATATCGCATCGGGCTGGTGAATCGCGTGGTTTCCGCTGACAAGCTGCTTGAGGAGGCTGAAACGCTGCTCCGGACGATCCTCGAGAACGGGCCACTGGCCATCCGCACCTGTTTGGAGCTGGTAGACGCGGGAGTCGAAACTACCCTGGACCTGGCCCTGGCACTGGAAGCCGACCACTTCGGCCTGCTCTCCGCCACCGAGGATATGCGGGAGGGTACCAAGGCCTTCATAGAGAAGCGAAAACCCCTCTTCAAGGGTGTCTGAGCACCTGCAATTTTCTCCATCGGCCGACTATTTTTTAGTGATGCCGAAGATGACGAGCCCCCTCGGGATTCGCGCGTACCTCGTCCGCTGGAGGGGACTCGCAGTGTGGTCCGGGCTGCTGCTGGCGATCGGATGCAATGAACGCGACCGCCTCACCTACCCGACCCCCAGCGACGGCGTGGGACCGGTGACCACCATCGACCAGCCGAACGGCGCAGACACCACGGTGTTTCCCGGTTCCGACCTTATCATCAACGGCCGGACGGTGGATTCGGATGGGGTGGACAGCGTCTATTTTTTTGTCCTCGGCGGGAACCAGAACTTTCACCCGCTTCATCCCAACCCCGCGACCACCTCGGTCACCTTTGGGCTACCGGTGACCACGTTCGGCCATTCGGCCGAGACGTTCGTGGTCCAGATCTATGGGGTTGATGCCCTCGGCAATCGGGGTGGTACCTCGAGCCGGCAGATCCACATTCGCTAGTGCGTCTCCGCCGCCTGGTGGCGCGGGGCTATCGGAACCTCGACGATCTCGACCGTGAGCCACCGGCCCCCGGCCTGGTACTCTTGGGTGCGAACGCTCAGGGGAAGACGAATCTCCTGGAAGCGATCTACTACCCGGTGCTGTTCCGGTCATTCCGGGGAGCCGCCGACGGGCAGGTGGCAGGGTCACCACTGGGCTTCTCGGTCGAGGTTCAGATCGACGGCGGACCTGCGGCCTCGGTGGCGGTGACCTACTCCGGCCGCAAGAAGCGGATCACGATCGACGGCGAAGAGGTCGCTCGTCTCTCGGATTCAGTGGGGCACTGGCTGGCGGTGGCGTTTCTTCCCGCCGATGTGGGGTTGGCTTCTGGGCCAGCGGTTCAACGCAGGCAGTACCTCGATCGGGTGCTCTCGCTTTCCGACCGACGCTATCTGCGGGCCCTGACCGGATACCGGGCCGCGCTGGCGCAGCGGAACAGCGCCTTGCGCCAGGGGCGGGTGGAGGTGGCGCAGGCGTTCAACGGCGCCCTGGCAACTGCCGGCTCGGCGCTGGTCCGGTGGCGTATGGACTGGATGGATAGCGCCGCCGAACAGTTCGCCGCGGAGCTCGAATACCTGGGTGAGCAGGGAGAGGCATGTCTCCGGTACCGGGGAAGACTCGAGCTGGCTCAGGCAGCTGGCTGGGAGTCGGCGCTGGCCGAGTCGCTCTCGGACGATAGGGTCCGTGGCATGACCACGGTCGGGCCGCACCGGGACGACTTGGTGCTGGAGGTAAACGGCCGCGGTCTCCGGGACTACGGATCGACCGGGCAGCAACGCAGCGCAGCCATCGCGCTGAAGCTCATCGAGATCACCAGTCTCCGGCAGACTCGAGACACCGAGCCGGCCCTGCTGCTGGACGATGTTTTTGCCGAGCTCGACGGTGAGCGTCAGCGGAGGCTTGCGGCCCGCCTCCTCGAGTCCGCCGACCGGCAGATCTTCATCACCAGTCCGCGGCGGGACGAGCTGCCGGCCAATCTGGATCTGCCGGTGTGGCTGGTGGAGAACGGACGAGTCAGGTAGCAACCGCTATGTCAGAGTAAATGAAAAAGAAAACCGTTCCCGTTCCTTTGGCCGACGCCCTGACCAGCTACTTCAAGCAGGCTGGTATTACCAAGCGCGTGCAGCAGGCCGGGATCATTGAGGAATGGGCGGAGCTGGTCGGGCCTCAGATCGCGGCAGTCACGGCTCCGGAATCGATCAC